>NZ_ALEE01000262.1 GCF_000282995.1 Melaminivora alkalimesophila | reverse complement strand
GGCTGGCGCTGCAGCCGGTGCAGCTGGCAGGGAGCGGGCTCGGCTACCTGAAGACACTGCAGCAGACCCAGCAGGGGCTCGACGAGGCCGAGCGGCGCATGGCACAGATGGCGGTGCAGACGGCGCTGGCCGAGGAGCTGGCGCGCGAGAATGCCCAGCTGCGCGAGCTGCTGGCGCTGCGCGCGCGCCTGGAGACACCGGCCCAGGCTGCGCAGGTGCTCTACGACGCGGCCGACCCTTACACCCGGCGCGTGGTCATCGACCAGGGCCAGGTGGCGGGCGTCGAGCCGGGCGCGCCGGTGGTCGATGCGCTGGGCGTGCTCGGGCAGGTGACGCGCGTGCACCCGCTGCTGGCCGAAGTGACGCTGCTGGTCGATCGCGACCAGGCCATTCCGGTGCTGAACGTGCGCACCGGCGCGCGCAGCGTGGCCTACGGCGACCCGGCCGCCACGCAGGGCGGCGGCCTGGAGCTGCGCTTCACCCCGGGCAACGCCGACGTGCAGGAGGGCGACCTGCTGACCACCAGCGGGCTCGATGGCGTCTACCCGCCCGGCCTGCCGGTGGCGCGCGTCACGCGCGTGGAGCGGCGCGCGGATTCCACCTTCGCGCGCATCTGGTGCGAGCCGCTGGCGCGCATGGACGGTGCGCGCCACGTGATGGTGCTCAAGCCGCCGGCGCCCGAGCTGGCAGGCCCACCCGCGCCCGAGCCGCCCGCGTCCGCCCAGGGGCGCAGGCCGCGCGAGCGCGCCGGTGACGGCCCCGGCTCGGCACGCGGCGCGCGCAAGGCGGAGGGCCGGCCATGATCATGCCGCGTGGCCAGCCGCTGCTGCTGCCGGTGCGCCCGGCCTTCATCACCTTCAGCCTGCTGCTGGCCTTGCTGCTGGACATGCTGCCGCTCGGGCGCGTCGTCTGGACGCCCGACTGGCTGATGCTGCTGCTGGTCTTTTGGGGCATGCACCAGCCCCAGCGCGTGGGCATGGGCCTGGCCTTCCTGCTGGGGCTGGCGATCGACGTGCAGCAGGCGGCGCTGCTCGGCCAGCATGCGCTGGTCTATGCGGCGCTGGTCTTTGCCGCCCAGGCGGCGGCGCGGCGCGTGCTGTGGTTCGGCAGCGTGTCGCAGGCACTGCAGCTGGCGCCGCTGTTCTTCGCGGCGCACGCGCTCGAGCTGGCGCTGCGCCTGGTCGCCGGCGGGGTCTTTCCTGGGCTGGAGGTGGCCATTGCGCCGCTGCTGGAGACGCTGCTGTGGCCTTTGGCGAGCTGGCTGCTGCTGGCGCCGCAGCGCCGCCCGCCCGACCAGGACGACAACCGCCCGCTGTGAGCTGAGCCATGACCGAGGTGCGCAATGTCGAGGCCGACGCCTGGCAATTTCGCCTGCGCGTGTTCGCCATGGGCCTGCTGGTGCTGCTGGCTTTCGGGCTGATCGCGGCGCGGCTGTACGTGCTGCAGGTGGTGCGCTACGAGGGCCTGGCCCACCAGGCGGAGAGCAACCGCACGGCGGTGGTGCCGATCGTGCCCAACCGCGGCCTGATCCTGGACAGGAACGGCGTGGTGCTGGCCACCAACTACTCGGCCTACACGCTGGAGATCACGCCCTCGCGCGTCGCCGACCTGGAGGCGACCATCGACGAGCTGGCAGCGATCGTCGACATCCAGCCGCGCGACCGGCGCCGTTTCAAGCGCCTGCAGGCCGACTCGCGCAGCTTTGATTCCCTGCCGATCCGCACACGCCTGTCCGACGACGAGGTGGCGCGCTTTGCCGCGCAGCGCTGGCGCTTTCCCGGGGTGGACATCAAGGCGCGGCTGTTTCGCACCTACCCGCTGGGCGAGGTGGCGAGCCACGCCATCGGCTACATCGGGCGCATCAACCAGCGCGAGAAAGAGCGCATCGAGGACTCCGAGGAGGCGGCCAACTACCGCGGCACCGACTACATCGGCAAGCTCGGCGTGGAGCAGAGTTTCGAGTCCACGCTGCATGGCCAGACCGGCGTGGAGCGCCTGGAGACCTCGGCCGGTGGGCGCGCCGTGCGCCGCCTGGACAGCCAGCCGGCCACGCCCGGCAACACCGTGATGCTGTCGCTGGACATCAAGCTGCAAAAGCTCGTGGAAGACCTGTTCGGCGAGCGCCGCGGCGCGCTGGTGGCGCTCGATCCGAGGAACGGCGAGGTGCTGGCGCTGGTCTCCAAGCCGACCTTCGATCCGAACCTGTTCGTCGAGGGCATCGACCAGGAAAACTGGCAGGCGCTCAACGAGTCCATCAACAAGCCGCTGCTGAACCGTGCGCTGCGCGGTGCCTACCCGCCGGGCTCGACCTACAAGCCCTTCATGGCGCTGGCGGCGCTGGAGACCGGCAAGCGCGCGGCGAACGTGGTGGTGAACGATCCGGGCTACTTCAACTACGGGGGGCGCAGCTTCCGCAGCCACGAGGGAGGCCTGGGCGGTGTCGACATGCACCGCGCCATCCAGTATTCGAGCAACACCTACTTCTATTCGCTGGCGGTGGAGATGGGCGTGGACCTGATCCACGACTTCATGGCGCCGCTGGGCTTCGGGCAGATCACCGGCATCGACCTCGGCGGCGAGGTGCGCGGCGTGCTGCCCAGCACTGAATGGAAGCGAAACGCCTACAAGCGCCCGGAGGCCAAGCGCTGGTACCCGGGCGAGACCGTGTCGCTGGGCATCGGCCAGGGCTACAACAACTTCACCATGCTGCAGCTGGCCGTGGCCGAGGCGACGCTCGCCAACGGCGGCACGCGCCACCGGCCGCACCTGATCAAGGCGGTGAAGGACCAGGTCACGGGCGAGGTCACGCAGGTGGAGCAGCCGCCGGGCGTGAACCTGGGCTACAAGCCGCGCCACGTGGAGATCATTCGCCGGGCGCTGCAGGCCGTCAACGAGGCCGGCACTGGGCGGCGCGTGTTCGCCGGCGCTCCCTACACCTCGGCCGGCAAGACCGGCACGGCGCAGGCCGTGGCCTGGGCGCAAGGCACCCGCTACAACGCCAAGCTGCTGGCCGAGCACCAGCGCGACCATTCGCTCTACGCCGCCTTCGCGCCGGTGGACGATCCGCGCATCGCGGTGGCCGTGATCGTGGAGAACGCGGGCTTTGGCGCCGCCGCCGCCGCGCCCATCACGCGGCGCGTGTTCGACTACTGGCTCGCTGGCCTCTACCCGAGCGAGGAGGACATCGCCGCCGTCGCCCGAGGGCAGGCGGCCGCGCCGATCGGCACGCCGCGCCGGGTGGAGGACGTGCCGGTGGTGCCGACGGTGGCGCCCTGAAGACTGCGCCCAAGGGGAAGTGCCTGACGGGATGCCTTGGGAGGGCTTCTTCCGTAGCGCTCCTCGCTTGGCTCTGCGCGCCTGAGGGGCCCAGAAGTGTCCAAGATAGTCCATGATCGGGCGTACTGTTTCCGAGCGCCGCCCGTGCCTTCCGTTCCATGAATCTCGTCAAGTCCCGTCAACGCGTCGCCGACCACGGAGAGGTCTTCACTCCCTCCTGGATGGTTGAAGCCATGCTCGATCTCGTCAAGGGAGAGACCGAGCGCATCGATGCGCGCTTCCTGGAGCCAGCGTGTGGCAGCGGCAACTTCCTGGTTCCTATCGTGCGGCGCAAGCTGAGCGCTGTCGAGCTCAAGTACGGCGCGAGCGAATTCGAGCGGCGCCACTATGCCCTGCTGGCGCTGATGAGCGTCTACGGCATCGAGCTGCTGGCCGACAACATCCTGGAATGTCGCGACAACGTATTGGCTGTCTTTGCCGAATATCTGGATCTGGGCGAGGACGATGCCCTGTACCGGGCAGCGCTGTTCGTGCTGTCGCTCAACTTGGTGCATGGCGATGCGCTGACCATGTCCGACACCCACGGTGTACCCATCACCTTTGCCGAGTGGGGCTACCTGGGCCGGGGCAGATACCAGCGACGCGACTTTCGTTTCGACAACCTGACGCACGCCGCCTCCTACAGCGCCGAGGGGTCACTCTTTGCCGACCTGGGCAAACACGAGATCTTCACGCCTGTAAAGACCTACCCTCCCATGGGCGTGAGTGAAATGGCAGCCCTGGCAACTGTTTGAAGTATCCGCACCGGATATAAGGTGCATGTTTGTGTAACTGTCTGAGGAGAAGGGAAACCCGTGAGCAGCAGCGCCATTGCCGCCTCCGTTCCCGTGCTGCGTTGGGCTGCGCAGCGCGCTCGCCTGGACGATGCCAGTCTCACACGCCGCTTCGCCAAGTGGCCCTTGTGGCTCAGTGGCGCGGCGCAGCCCACGCTCAAGCAGCTGGAAGACTTCGCCCGGCTGACACACACCGCCATCGGCTACTTTTTTCTGCCCGAGCCACCCGCGTTGCCCCTGCCGGTGCCGGACTTTCGTACGCTGCGTGACGCTGCGCTGGCCCAGCCCAGCAGCGAGTTGCTGGACATGCTCTACCTGTGTCAGCAGCGCCAGGCTTGGTACCACGACCATGCGCGTCTGCATGGACATCCTCCCTTGTCCTTCATCGGCAGCGCCCGCACGGACGAGCCGGCGCACGCCGTCGCGCAGCGGCTGCGCGAAGCCCTGGATTTGAGCGCCGCCGCACGCCGCCAATGGCCGTCTTGGAACGAGGCCTTGCGCCAGCTGATCGCTCGGGCCGAAGGCATCGGCATCTTGGTCATGACCAGCTCCGTCGTCGGCAGCAGCAGCCACCGCAGGCTGGATGTGGGCGAATTCCGTGGCTTTGCGCTGGCGGACGCACACGCACCCTTGATCTTTTTGAACGGCAGCGACAGCAAAGCCGCACAAATGTTCACGCTGGCCCATGAGCTGGCGCACCTGTGGCTGGGGGCCACGGGCGTATCCGACCCTCAGGCGGGTGCGGTGCCCGAGCAGTTCACCGAGCGCTGGTGCAACCAGGTTGCCGCCGAGCTGCTGATGCCCATGCAGGAGCTGCATGGCGCTTACCAGCAGGGCCAACAGATTCCCGAGCAAATACAGCGCTTGGCGCGCGAGTTCAAGGTCAGCACGCTGGTGGCCCTACGCCGCCTGTACGACGCAGGTTACATCAGCGAAGCCACCTTGTGGCGCCACTACCGCCAGGAGCAGGAACGCCTGCACGCGCTGCGCGAGCGAGAGCGCGACGCAGGTGGCGGCGGCGACTTCTACCGCAGCCTGGGGGCGCGCAGCAGCAAGCGCTTCACGCAGGCACTTGTGTCCAGCACCCTGGAAGGGCTTACCTCCTTCTCTGAAGCCTTCCGTCTGTTGGGCGTGAAAAAGAGCGCCACCTTCTACCAAGTGGCGCAGGAGTTCGGAGTGGTCGCATGAGCTACCTGTTGGACTCCAACGTTTTCATATCAGCCAAGCACCTGCATTACGGTTTGGATTTTTGTCCCGCGTTCTGGGACTGGCTGACGCACCATGGTCATACCGGAAGGGTGTGCAGCATAGACAAGGTGTCCGACGAAATCCAGGCGGGTCAGGACGAGCTGAGCGAATGGGCCAAGCACCGGGGCCAGACCCTGTTTCGACGAACGCCACCGACGCTGGCTCCGCAATTCGCACAAGTCAGCGAATGGGTCGTCAGCCAAGGCTACACGCCAGCGGCCATCAATACCTTTTTTTTTCAGGTCGCAGACTACTATCTCGTCGCCCATGCGCTCGCAGGGGACCATGTGCTGGTCACCCATGAGACGCTGGCAAACTCCCCTGGACGCATCAAAATACCCAACGTCTGCCTGGGCCTGGGAGTCCGCTACATGACGCCCTACCAGATGCTGCGCACTGAACAGGCACGTTTCGTTCTCGCCAACCCCGCATGAGCGCCCTGCTGCACTCCCTCCAAGCCCCCTTCGCCTTGCATGGCCGCAACCCCGACGTGCTGGACTGCATTGCCAACCTGAGCAACGACGAGGTCTTCACGCCGCCGCAGTTTGCCAACCGGATGCTCGACACTCTGGCCGAGGCCTGGGCGGCCGCGCATGGCGGCGCCAGCATCTGGGAAAACGCGGAGGTGCGCTTTCTCGACCCCTGCACCAAAAGCGGCGTGTTTCTGCGCGAGATCACCCGCAGGCTGGTGCAGGGACTTGCGGGGCAGATCCCGGACTTGCAGGAGCGGGTAAACCATATCCTGAGAAGACAGGTGTTCGGCATAGGCATCACGCGCCTGACCGCTCTGCTGGCGCGGCGTAGCGTGTATTGCAGCAAGCGTGCCAATGGGCGGCACTCCATCGTGCAGGGGTTCGAGGGTGAAGCCGGGCATATCTGGTTCGAGCGCACTGAGCACGACTGGGAAAGAGGCAAATGCCGGTATTGCGGGGCCAGCCAGGCGGCGTTGGACCGGGGCGTGGAGCTGGAAAGCCACGCCTATGCCTTTATTCATACAGATGATATCAAGGTCCGCATGCATGAGTTGTTTGAGGAAGAGATGCAATTTGACGTAATTATCGGCAACCCGCCGTACCAGTTGAGCGATGGTGGGCATGGGGTGAGCGCCGCGCCGATCTATCAAAAATTCGTCGAACAAGCGAAAGCGCTCGACCCTCGCTACCTGACGATGGTGATTCCATCGCGTTGGTTCACCGGTGGCAAAGGTCTGGACGAATTCCGCGAGGCCATGCTGACGGACGACCGCGTGCGCGTCATCAACGACTATCTCACCGCTTCCGACGTATTCCCTGGTGTGGGGCTGAAAGGTGGCGTTTGCTATTTCTTGTGGGAGCGTGACAATCCCGGTCTGTGTGAGGTGGCAACACATTTTAAGGATTGGCCCGTCTCAACTGCTATCCGCCCTTTGCTAGAGCCGGGTGCCGACGTATTCGTTCGCTTCAACGAGGGCTTATCCATCCTGCGGAAAGTCATGGCTTTGGAGTGTGGCACTACGGAAACATTAGCGTTACCTCGGGAGAAACGCTTTGATGAGTTAGTCAGTTCTCTCCGTCCGTTCGGGCTTAGGACGTTTTTCAAGGGAAATAGTAAACGCAGAGTTGGCGATTTGGCGATTTATCAAAACGGCGGTGTTGGCTACATAGCCCCAGCCGACGTTCCCACTGGGCACGAGCTGATCGATCATTGGAAAATCTACATCGGCCGTGCAGCGCCGGGAACGGGAAACCGCGACACCTATCCGCATCGCATATTAAGCACGCCGTTCATTGGCGAGCCAGGCAGCATCTGCTCCGAGACCTATTTGTGCATTGGTCCGTTCGCCTCGCAATCCGAGGCCGAAAGTGCTCTAAGCTATCTCGCCTGTCGTCTGACACGCCTGCTCATTTTGCTGCACAAGCCGTCGCAAGACACTACGCGTCGTGTCTATACCTTTGTCCCCATCCAGGACTGGTCGCGTCGTTGGAGCGATGCCGATTTATATTCCAAGTACGGCATCAGTGACAGTGAAATCGAGTTCATCGAAAAAATCGTGCGTCCGATGGATTTGAGTGCCAATTTATTCGGTGAGGTTTCGGTCGATGAAGATGCTGATGAATAGACCGACGATCGACGTCCTCCTGCCCCCGAAGCCCGCAACCTGCCCCCGCCTGTACGCCTACTCCATTGCCGACGATGCCCACGCCGGCTTGCTGAAAATCGGTCAGACCACGCGCGACGTGCGCCAGCGCGTGGCCGAGCAGCTGCGCACGGCGGCAATCACCAATTTCCGCATCGAAATGGATGAACCCGCCGAGCGTGCCGATGGCAGCGTGATCACTGACCACGAATTGCGCGCCGCCCTTGAGCGTCGGGGCTGTGAGCGGGCGCAGCTCGAATGGATGCGCTGCACGCTGGCGGACGTGCAGACCGCGCTGGCCGAGTTGCGCAGCCGCCGCCCCTTGAGCGGCACGCACCACCAGAGCTTCCCGATGCGCGACGAGCAGGCGCAGGCCGTGCGCAAGACGCTGCACTACTACCAATCCATCTGGGCCGAGGATCCTGCCGCCGTGCCGCGCTTCCTGTGGAATGCCAAGATGCGCTTTGGCAAGACCTTCACCGCCTACCAGCTGGCCCGGCAGATGCAGGCGCGTCGCGTGCTGGTGCTCACTTTCAAGCCGGCGGTGGAAGACGCTTGGCAGACCGATCTGGAAAGCCACCAGGATTTCGACGGTTGGCAATATCTCTCACGTGCTACCGGGGGCGACCCGACACAGGTGGACCGCACGCGCCCGGTGGTCTACTTCGGCTCGTTTCAGGACTTGCTGGGGCGCGAGGCGGGCACCGGCAACATCAAGGCACGCAATGAGTGGCTGCACGCGGTGAACTGGGATCTGGTGGTATTTGACGAGTACCACTTCGGCGCTTGGCGAGATTCAGCGAAGGAGCTGTTCGAGGGCGAGGACGAGGCCGAGGCGCGCGCTTCCAGGAAAGGGGAGGAAGCGCTGGCCAGCGTGAATGAATCGCTGCACGAGCTGGCCGGGCGCGAGGCAGATTTCTTGCCGATCACCACGCGCGCTTACCTCTATTTGTCAGGAACGCCATTTCGGGCGTTGGCGACGGGCGAGTTCATCGAGGAGCAGATCTACAACTGGACCTACACCGACGAGCAACGCGCCAAGGCCGCCTATGCCGCGCGCTACCCTGGCCAGCGCAACCCCTACGCCGCGCTGCCCGAAATGCGCCTGCTGACCTACCAAATGCCCGATGAGCTGTTGGCAGTGGCCAGTGGCGGCGAATTCGACGAGTTCGATCTGAACGCGTTCTTCGAGGCCACAGGCACAGGAAAGGACGCGCAGTTCAAGCACAAAGACGATGTGCAGAAATGGCTGGACATCATCCGCGGCGGGCGCACGGCACAATCGGTGCAGGCGCTCAGGGCCGGTACGCGCCCGCCGCTGCCGTATTCGGACGTGCGATTGCTGCCATGGTTGCAGCATTCGTTCTGGTTTCTGCCCAATGTGGCTGCGTGCCACGCCATGGCCAATTTGCTGGCCGAGCGGCACAACACCTTCTGGCACGCCTATGAGGTCGTCGTCGCTGCCGGGGCGGGCGCAGGCATCGGCTTGCAGGCGCTGCCGCCTGTGCGCCGGGCGATCGGCAGCGGATTTCAGTCGCAGACCATCACCCTGTCGTGTGGCAAGCTGACCACCGGGGTCACGGTGGCGCAGTGGTCGTCCATCTTGATGCTGCGCAACCTGAAATCACCCGAAACCTACTTCCAAGCCGCATTTCGCGTCCAGTCGCCATGGGTCATTCGCAACCCCAACGGCGACAACCCCCACGAGGAGGAAATCCTCAAGCCAGTGTGTTTTGTGTTCGACTTCGCGCCGACACGGGCGCTGCGCCAGTTGTCGGAGTACGCCATCGGCCTGGCGCCCGGTGCCGCCAACCCGGAGGATGCCGTGCGCGATCTGGTGGCGTTTTTGCCGGTGCTGGCCTATGACGGCGCCAACATGGCGCAGATCGACGCCGGCGGTATTCTGGATATTGCCATGGCTGGCACTTCAGCCACGCTCTTGGCGCGCAAGTGGGAGAGCGCGCTGCTGGTGAATGTGGATAACGGTACCTTGCAGCGTGTGCTGGACAACCCGGAGGCGATGGCGGCGGTCGAGCGCATCGAGGGCTGGCGCAATCTGGGCGACAACATCATCGAGACCGTCATCAACCAGAGCGACAAGATCAAGGGCTTGAAGAAAAAGGCGAAGGAGCAGGGCGAGTTGTCGGGAAGCGACAAGCGCGAGCTGACCGAGGCGGAGCGCGAGTTCAAGTCCAAGCGCAAGCAAATCCAGGAAAAGCTGATCAAGTTCGCCACGCGCATCCCGGCCTTCATGTATCTGACGGACTTCCGCGAGAACAAGCTCCAGGATGTGATCACACGGCTGGAGCCCGATTTGTTTCTGGCGGTGACGGGGCTGACGGTGAAGGATTTCGACCTGCTGGTGCAGCTGCGCGTGTTCAACACCGAACAGATGAACCAGGCGGTCTTTGCCTTCAGGCGCTACGAGGATGCGTCCTTGTACTACACCGGTATCGAAAGCCACGCGGGACTGCGCCAGCTGGGCTTGTACGACACGGTCGTTGGAGTGGAATGAGCGGACCGCCAGCGCGGCCCGCTCAAGCGACGGGCGCCGGCGCGTTGCGCGCCGGCTGCAGCTGGCTCACGATCAGCGCCCCCACGATCAGCGCCGCGCCCGCCAAGCCGCTCAGCCCCAGCGTCTCCTTGATCAGCACCCAGGCGGTGGCGGCCGCGAACACCGGCTCCAGCCCGAAGACGATGGCGCTGCGCATGGCGTCCACGCGCTGCTGGCCCCAGGCCTGCAGCGTCACCACCACCACGCTGGCGACCACGCCCAGGTAGATGAGCGCCGCCAGCGCCGGGCCCGGCAGCGTGCCGAGGGAGTGCAAGGTGGTGGCAGCGCCGCCGTGGCGCACCAGCACCAACGCGGCCGCGGCGATGCACATCACCAGCGCCTGCATGGCCGCCAGGCGGGTGGCGCGCAGGGGCTGCGCGGCCGTGCGGCGCGCGCACTCCTCCAGCACCAGGATGTAGACGGCGTAGAACAGCGTGCTGGCGAGCGTCAGCGTATCGCCGAAGTTCCATGGCTCGTCCTCGTGGAACATCAGCATCATGCCGGCCAGCGCCATCGCGCACGCGCCCCACAGCGCCATCCCATAGCGCCGCCCGAGCACCACCATGGCCAAGAGCGGCACCACCAGCACGTTCAGCCCCGTGACGAAGGCATTGCGGTTGCTGCTGGTGCGTGCCAGCCCCTCGATCTGCAGCCAGAAGGCGAGGAACAGCAGCGCGCCGAGCAGCAACCCCCAGCGGCGCTCGGCGGCGCGCAGGCCGCGCCACATCGGCGCCAGCACCACGAGGGCGATGGCAAAGCGCGCCCAGATGATCTGCAGCGCGTCGAGCTGCGCCGACAGCAGCTTCATGGCCGGGAAGGTGGTGCCCCAGACGGCGACCACGACAAGGAGGGCGAGCAGGCCCTGGCGTTCGGAGCGCATGGTGGGAAACGAAGAAAGGGCCGGGCAGGGCGGCGCCGGAGGCCGGCCGCGCTGGCTGCAACTCAGGCGCTCATGCGCCGCAGGAAGGAGCGGATGCGTTCGTTGGCCGGGTTGGCGAAGAATTCCGCCGGCGGCGCGTCGTGCGCGATGCAGCCCTGGTCGAAGAACATGACCCGATCCGCCACCTCGCGCGCGAAGCCCATCTCGTGCGTGACCACGATCATGGTCATGCCGCCACGCGCCAGCTCCCGCATCACGTCCAGTACTTCCTGGACCATCTCCGGATCGAGTGCGCTGGTGGGCTCGTCGAACAGCATGACCTTCGGCTGCATCGCCAGCGCACGTGCGATTGCCACGCGCTGCTGCTGCCCGCCCGAAAGCTGCCAGGGGTACTTGTGGGCGTGGTCCTGCATGCCCACGCGCTTGAGCAGCGCCATGGCCCGCTCGTTGGCCTCGGCGCGCGGCGTGCGGTGGATGCGCCGCGGCGCCAGCGTCAGGTTGTCGAGCACCGTCAGGTGGCCGAACAGGTTGAACTGCTGGAACACCATGCCGACCTCGCAGCGCTGCGCCTGCAGCGTGCGCGCGTCGTCCGTCACCTCGACGCCGCCGATGGTGATCGAGCCGCTGTCGTGCGGCTCCAGGCGGTTGATGGCGCGCAGCAGCGTGCTCTTGCCCGAGCCCGAGGCGCCGATGATGGTCGTCACCTGGCCGGTGCAGAACTGGGTCGACACCCCTTTCAGAACCTCGTGGCTGCCAAAGGCCTTGCGCACGTCCTTGCAGACGATGTACGGGACGCCCGCGCTCACTTGACCTGGCCCTCCACGTCGAAGCGGTGCTCGATGGCGTGCGTCACCTGCGTCACCAGGGTGGTCAGGATCAGGTAGGTGATGGCCACCGTGGTCAGGGTCGCCACCGGCTGGAAGGTGGCGGATTGCACCCGGTTGCCGACGTTGGTCAGCTCGACCACGCCGATCACGTAGGCGAGCGAGGAATCCTTCAGGAGGGCGACGAAGTTGCTGACCAGCGGAGGCAGCGCGATCTTGAAGGCCTGCGGAAAGACCACGTCCAGGAACACGCGCGCACGCGGCAGCCCGAGTGCGCGCGCGGCCTCGGTCTGGCCGCGTGGCACGGCCAGCAGGCCGGCGCGGATGGCCTCGGCGTTGTAGGCGCCGACGTTCAGCCCGAGCGCGACCGCGGCGGCAGCGAAGTCCGGCAGGTTCAGCCCCGGCACCAGCACCGGCAGCGCGAAATAGACGAACAGGATCTGGACCAGCAGCGGCGTGCCGCGGATCGCCCAGATGTAGAAGCTGGCGACCCCGCGCAGCCACGCCAGGCGCGAGGTGCGCGCCAGCGCCGCCGCAGTGCCCAGCACCAGCCCGGCCAGGCCGGCGACCACGGTCAGCTCCAGCGTGGTCAGCGCGCCCTCGGCGAACAGCGCCGCGTTGGAGCCGATGGGTTCGGGAAAGAGCGAGAGCAGCCGCCCGAGCAGGGACAGCACGAGGGCCATCAGCACCAGGGCCGCCACCAGCGTTGCATTGCTGCGCTGGGGGCGGCTCCAGCGCGCGGGCCAGAGAGCGACAAGCATGAAATGGAGCGTAGCGCATGCACCCGGCCTGGTTCAGGCCCGGCGCACATGGCCGATGTCAGGAAGGGCTTACTTGCAGGTCACGTCTTCCTGGAAGTACTTCTGCGAGATCTTGCCGATGGTGCCGTCGGCGACCAGCGCCTGGAAGGCCTTGTTCCAGGCGTCGGCGAGCGACTGGTTGTCCTTCTTGACCGCGGCGGCGATCTTCTCGACGAACAGCAGCTCGCCGGTCTTGAAGCCGGCCTTGGGGGCTTTTTGCAGCATTTCCTTGGCGACGAAGCGGTCCGTCACCCAGGCGTCCACGCGCTTGGAGCCCAGCGCGCTGCGCGCGGCCTCGTCGGTGGGGAAGTTCTTCACGTCCTTGACGCCCGGCACTTCCTTGACGTGCTCCAGGTAGGAGGTGCCGGTCTGCACGGCGACGGTCTTGCCCGCCAGGTCGGCGGCGGTGCGGATCTCGGGCTTCAGCGAGACGATGATGCCGCCCGAGCAGTAGTGCGGGTCGGTGAAGGTCGCGGCCTTGGCGCGCTCCTCGGTGATGCCGTGCGAGGCGATCACCAGGTCCCAGCGGTCCTGGGCCAGGCCGGTGAGCAGGGCGTCGAAGCCGACGGTCTTCCACTCGTGCTTGAGGCCCATCTTCTTGACCACGGCCTCGGCCACCTCGATCTCGTAGCCGGTGAGCTCCTTGCCCTTGAAGAAGTTGAAGGGCGCGTACTGGCCCTCGGAGCCGAGGACGATGGTGCCGCTCTTTTCGATCTCGGCCAGCGGGCGGGCCTGTACGGCGGCTGCGGCGCACAGCGCCAGGGCGGCGGCGGCCAGGGTCTTGAGCATCTTCATGTGTGGTGGTCCTGCGGGTTGTGTCAGGTGCGGGCAAGCCCGGCGCGGCGGCTTGTCTGCCGCAAGGATCGCGCGCCCGGGCCGGGCCGGCGGCCGGGAGAGGGCTCTGCGAGAGGGTGGCGCATTATAGGGACCGGCCCTGGTCCGCTTGCATTGAGGCAAACCCGGGTCGCAAGAACTTCCCCGGCCTCAGCGCGGGCGCATCAGCGTGGACTTGCCGAACAGGCTCTCCAGCAGGTCCACGGCCAGCTCGGCGGTCTGGTTGCGCACGTCCAGGGCCGGGTTCAGCTCGACCAGGTCGGCCGAGGCCAGGCAGCCGCAGTCGGCCAGCATCTCCATGCACAGCTGCGTCTCGCGGTAGGTCAGGCCGCCGCGCACGTCGGTGCCCACGCCGGGCGCGACCGAAGGGTCCATGGCGTCCATGTCGAAGCTCACGTGCAGGTGGGTGTCGCCATCGACGCCTTCCAGCGCCGCCTGCATCACCGCGCGCATCCCCAGCTCGTCGATGGTGCGCATGTCGTAGACCTCGATGCCATGCTCGGCGACGAAGCGTTTCTCCACCGGGTCCACGCTGCGCACCCCGATCAGCGCGATCTCCCCGGCAGCCAGCGCCGTGCCTCCGGTCAGCTGTGACAGCGCATGCGGGCCGTGTCCGAGCAGGCACGCGACGGGCATGCCATGGATGTTGCCGCTGGGCGAGGTCTCGGGCGTGTTGGCGTCGGCGTGGGCATCGAACCACAATACCTTCAGGCGCTTGCCCCGGGCACGGCAGTGCGCGGCCACGGCGCTGATGGAGCCGATCGCCAGGCAGTGGTCGCCGCCCATGAGCAGCGGCAGCTCGCCCCGCGCCAGTGCCGCGGCGCCGGCATCGAACACCGCCCGGTTCCAGTGCACCACCTCGTCCAGGTGGCGAAAGCCGTCCTGGGGCAGCGCCTGCGGGTTGCCGGGGCCGTGCAGGTTGCCCGCGTCCTGCACCTGCAGGCCCAGGCCGCGCAGGGCGCGTGCGATGCCGGCGATGCGCAGCGCGTCCGGGCCCATGCTGGCGCCCAGCACGCTGGCGCCCACGTCGGTGGGCGCGCCGATCAGGGTCACGGTCGTCATCGGGTCCTCCTCGGGTTGGGTTCGGGACGAAGGGGCGGCTCAGCGCAGGAAGGCGTCGTAGCCGGTCTTGAGGATCAGCGCGCCCACCACGGCGATGAAGATGCCGCGCACGAAGCCGGCGCCGTGCTTGAGCGCCAGGTGGGCCCCCAGCACGCTGCCGACCACGTTGGCCACGGCCAGTGGCAGCGCGAAGTGCCACCATACATGGCCCTTGGCGGTGAACAGGAGCAGCGCCGACACGTTGGTCGCCAGGTTCAGCAGCTTGGCCGAGGCGGAGGCGTGCAGGAAATCGTAGCCCAGCACGCGCACGAACAGGAAGACGAAGAAGCTGCCCGTGCCCGGCCCGAAGAAGCCGTCGTAGAAGCCGATCCCCAGGCCGATGGCGCAGGCGGCGAGCGTCTCGGCGCGCCCGCCCAGGCGCGGCGCGTGGGTGCGCCCGAGGTCCTTGCGGGCCAGGGTGTAGGCCAAGAGGGCGACCAGCACCAGCGGCAGGAGTTTCCTGAGGAAATCCGCCGAGATCAGCGTCACCACCCAGGCCCCGGCCAGCGCGCCGGCAAAGCCTGCCGCGGTCGCCGGCAGCATGGCGCGCCAGCGCATCGTCACGCGCCGGCTGTACTGCACGGTGGCGATGCCCGTGCCCCAGATGGCGGCGCTCTTGTTGGTGCCCATGAGGGTGGCGGGCGCGGCGGCCGGAAAGGTGGCAAACAGCGCCGGCAGCAGGATCAGCCCACCGCCCCCGACGATCGCGTCCACGAAACCGGCCAGCAGCGAGGCCAGCGTGACGATGAGCCATTCCATGGGCGGAATTGTCGCACCGGGGCGGGCGGGGGCTGCCGTGCGTGGCGGCAATAAAAAAGGCACCTGGGTGGGCAGGTGCCTTGGGGGAGGGGCGCCTCGTGGCGGGCGCCGTTGAATCTTGGTGTTGTTGTGCGTGGTGTTGTCGTCTCCTCGGTCCCCTCGCTTGGCGTGCCGAGGCGCGCGTCGAGTGAAGCGACTGTAACCAGCACGGGCGCGGCCCGCAGCGGGGTTTTCCCTCAAGCGGCGGGCGCTGCCGCCTTGGCGCCCTGGCGGATCCACTGCGCCGCCATCTCCGCCATCATCAGGGTGGGGCTGTTGGTGTTGCCGCTGGTGATGGTGGGCATGGCGCTGGCGTCGACCACGCGCAGGCCCGCCACGCCGCGCACCCGCATCTGCGCGTCGAGCACCGCCATGGGGTCGCCATCCCGGCCCATGCGGGCGGTGCCGACGGGGTGGAAGATGGTGGTGGCGATGTCGCCCGCCAGGCGCGCGAGTTCCTCGTCGCTCTGGTACTGCGGGCCGGGCTTGTATTCCTCGGGCTGGTAGCGCGCCAGCGCCGGCTGGGCGGCGATGCGGCGCACCACGCGCAGGCTGTCGGCCGCCACCTGGCGGTCTTCGTCGGTGGAGAGGTAGTTGGGCGCGATGGCCGGCGCGTCCTCGAAGCGCGGGCTCCGGATGGTGACGCTGCCGCGGCTGCTGGGGTTCAGGTTGCACACGCTCGCGGTGAAGGCCGGGAAGCGGTGCAGCGGCTCGCCAAAGGCGTCCAGCGACAGGGGCTGGACGTGGAACTGGATGTTGGGGTGCGGCCGGTCGGCGCTGCTGCGCGTGAAGGCGCCGAGCTGCGAGGGCGCCATGCTCATCGGCCCGGTGCGGCGCAGGGCGTATTCCAGGCCGATGCGCGCCTTGCCGTAGAGCGTGCTGGCGAGCTGGTTGAGGGTTGGCGCGCCCTGCACCTTGTACACCGCGCGGATCTGCAGGTGGTCCTGCAGGTTCGCCCCCACGCCGCGCAGCTCGTGCAGCACCTCGATGCCGTGGCGCTTGAGCAGCGCGCCCGGGCCGATGCCCGACAGCTGCAGCAGCTGCGGCGAGTTGATGGCGCCGGCGCTCAGGATGACTTCGCGCGTGGCGTGCGCCGTGACCATCTCGCTGCCGGTCCAGACCTGCACGCCGGTGCAGCGCAGGCTGCCGTCTTCCTGGCGCGCGAGCAGCAGCCGCGTGGCCTGGGCGTGGGTCCACAGCTCGAAATTCGGTCGGCCGTAGCAGGTCGGGCGCAGGAAGGCCTTGGCGGTGTTCCAGCGCCAGCCGTTCTTCTGGTTGACCTCGAAGTAGCCCACACCCTCGTTGTCGCCGCCGTTGAAATCGTCGGTCGCGGGGATGCCCGCCTGTTGCGCCGCCTGGGCGAAGGCGTCCAGGATGTCCCAGCGCAGGCGCTGGCGTTCCACGCGCCACTCACCGCTGCTGCCGGTGCGCCGGTTGCCGTGCAGGCGCGCAAACGCCTCGTCGGCCTGGCCGGGCTGGTCCAGCCGCCAATGGTCCTCGTGGCGCCGGAAGGCCTGCAGCACGTTCTCCCAGCGCCAGGCCTCGTCACCCACCTGCTCGGCCCAGCCGTCGTAGTCGCGCGCCTGGCCGCGCATGTAGATCATGCCGTTGATGCTGCTGCAGCCGCCCAGCGTCTTGCCGCGCGGGTAGCGCAGGCGGCGCCCGTTCAGGCCGGCGTCGGGCTCGGTCTGGTAGAGCCAGTCGGTGCGCGGGTTGCCGATGCAGTACAGGTAGCCCACCGGCACGTGGATCCAGTGGTAGTCGTCCTTGCGGCCGGCCTCCAGCAGCAGCACGCGCTGGCTGCGCTCGGCGCTCAGCCGGTTGGCAAGCAGGGAGCCGGCGGTGCCGGCGCCGACGATGATGGTGTCGAAGGTGGTGTCGCTCATGGGGGCAGGGGCGGTGCGCGGTCGCCCGGGAGGCAGGCGCCCTCGCCATTGTGCGGCGGTTTGCGCGCTCGGGTACAGCCTTGCCCGGGGAGGCAGGCGGGGCGCCCGGGGCGTTTTTCCAACGGCGCCGCGGGGCCGGGCAACAGAATGTGCAAAACTGCCGTCCCATGTCCGGCCTGAACACGCCCACCGTCGTGCAGGAGCAGGGCGCCGCCGGGGCGCCCTGCGTGCGGGTGGCCGGCGACTGGGTGGCGGCGGCCTTCGCCGATCGCCGTGCCGCGCGGCGGCTGTTGCGCGAGCTGGGCGGCGCGGGGGGCGCCGGGGCAGCCTGGGATCTGGGCGGCCTGCGGCGCCTGGACCACGTGGGCGCGCAGCTCCTGTGGGACCACTGGGGGCAGCGCTGGCCGGCCGAGATCCAGATCGCCGAGGGCCCGCGCGCCATGATCGAGCGCGTGGCGGCGCTCACGACCGAGCGCCCGCCGCGCCCGCGCCGCTCGCTGGGCGATGCGGTGGACCGGCTGGGCGCGCAGGTGCTGCACGCGCTCGACCACTTCAAGCACCTGGTGCAGCTCATCGGCCAGCTGCACCTGGATGTGCTGCGCTTGCTGCGCCAGCCCCGGCGCGGGCCGTGGCGCGACATCTCCGGCCACCTGTACCGCATGGGCGCCACGGCGCTGCCCATCACGGCGCTGGTGGGCTTCCTGATCGGCGTGGTGCTGGCCTACCTGATGAGCCTGCAGCTGCGCCAGTTCGGCGCCGAGACCTTCATCGTCAACATCCTGGGCATCTCGCTGATCCGCGAACTGGGGCCGATGCTGGGCGCCATCCTGGTGGCCGGGCGCTCGGGCTCGGCCATCACGGCGCAGATCGGCGTGATGCGCGTGACCGAGGAGCTCGATGCGATGCGCGTGATGGGCATCCCGCACGGCTTTCGCCTCGTCATGCCGCGCGCGCTGGCGCTGGGGCTGGCGATGCCGCTGGTCGCGCTGTGGACCACGCTGGCGGCGCTGGGCGGCGGGATGCTGGCGGCGGACTTGGCGATGGGCATCTCGCCGGCCTATTTTGCGCAGGCGCTGCCGCCGGCGGTGGAGGTCTCGAACCTGTGGCTGGCGATGGCCAAGTCGGTGGTCTTCGGCGTGTTCATCGCCCTGATCGGCTGCCACTGGGGCCTGCGGGTCGAGCCCAACACGCAGAGCCTGGGGCAGGGCACGACGGCCTCGGTGGTCAGCGCCATCACCATGGTGATCATCGTGGACGCGCTGTTCGCGGTGGCCTTCAAGGACGTGGGATTCTGAGGCCATGGAGCGCACGCCAACCCCCGCCTCCGAAGCCCGGGCCGAGCCGGTGGTCGAGGTGCGCGACCTGGCAACCGTGTTCGGCAGGGGCGACGCCGCCTTCACCGTGCACGACCAGCTGCAGCTGACGGTGCGCCGCGGCGAGATCCTGTCGCTGGTCGGCGGCTCGGGCACGGGCAAGACCGTGCTGCTGCGCCACATCCTGGGCCTGACGGTGCCCACGCGCGGCAGCGTCACGGTGCTGGGGCGGCCCGC
>NZ_ALEE01000261.1 GCF_000282995.1 Melaminivora alkalimesophila | reverse complement strand
GGGGCGGCCCGCCACCGAGCTCGGTGGCGACGGCGCCAGCGGCCGCGTGGGCATGCTGTTTCAGCACGGGGCGCTGTTTTCCGCCTTCAGCGTGCTCGACAACGTGGCCTTCGCGCTGCGCGAGCTCGGCACGCTGCCGCCGCAGGTGGTGACCGACGCCGCGCTGGTCAAGCTGCGCATGGTGGGCCTGAAGCCCGAGCACGCGACGCGCATGCCCTCCGACCTGTCCGGTGGCATGATCAAGCGCGTGGCGCTGGCGCGCGCGCTCATCATGGATCCGCCCCTGCTGCTGCTCGACGAGCCCACGGCCGGGCTGGACCCGAACAGCTCGGACGAGTTTTGCGACTTGCTGCGCGAGCTGCACGCCGCGCTCGGCCTGACGGTGATCATGGTGACGCACGACCTCGATACGCTGTACGACCTGTCCACGCGCGTGGCGGTGCTGGCCGACCGGCGCGTGATCGTCCAGGGCACGCCCGACGAGGTGGCGCGCTTCGAGCACCCGTTCATCGAACACTTTTTCCTCGGCGAGCGCGGCCGCCGCGCCCGGGCCCGGCCCGGCGCGCCCGCGCCCGCTGCCCCGAAGGAGGCCTGATGGAAAACAAGTCCCATGCCCTGGCGGCCGGCCTGTTCGTGCTGGCCGTCGCGGCGCTGCTGGCCGGGCTGGCGCTGTGGCTCACGCGCGACCAGACCGACTACCGCTACTACGAGCTGTCCAGCAAGGACAGCGTGAGCGGCCTGCAGCCGCAGGCGGCGGTGCGCTACAAGGGCGTGTCGGTGGGCAAGGTCACGCGCATCGGCTTCGACCCGGAGGCCAGCGGCAACGTGCTGATCCGCCTGGCCGTGAACGCCAGCGCGCCGATCAGCCCGACCACCTACGCCACGCTCGGCTACCAGGGCGTGACGGGCCTGGCCCACATCCTGCTCGACGATGCGGAAAAGCCGCTGCCCGCGCCGCCGCCCGGCGCCAGCGGGCTGCCGCGCCTGCCGCTGCAGTCCTCGCCCTTCAGCCAGCTGGCCGAGCAGGGCCCGGCCATCCTGGGCCAGGTGCAGCAGGCGACCGAGCGCATCAACCAGCTGCTGGCCGAGGAGAACCAGCAGCGCCTGGCGGACGCCATCGGGCAGATCGGCCAGGCGGCCGGCAGCGTGAGCGCGCTGGCCCAGCGCCTGGAGCGCACGGTGGACGCGCGGCTCGACCCGGCGCTGGCTGTGCTGCCGGAGGTGGCGGCCGACGCGCGCCAGACCCTCGCCGCGCTGCGCCAGGCGGGGGACAACGCCAGCCGCGCCGCCGACCAGGTGGCCGGCGCCGTGCAGCGGCTGGCGGCCGAGGACGGACTGATCGACGAGGTCGCCGCGGGCGCGAAGTCGCTCGCGGCGG
>NZ_ALEE01000260.1 GCF_000282995.1 Melaminivora alkalimesophila | reverse complement strand
GTGCGGCCATGGCTGCGCAGCCGCAATCCCCCCAGCAGGTTCTCCAGCACCGGCGTGTCCACCGGGTTGCCCGCCAGGCGGTTGGCGGCGCGCAGGGCGCCCCGGTCCAGCGCACCGCTGGCGGAAATCCCCAGGCCCGCCTGCCCGCGCCGGCCGCCGTCCTGCACCAGTGTCTGCAAGCCGGGCTGCAGCACCTCGATTGCGGGGCCGCCGGGCGCCTCCCGCCCGAGCGCGTCCGAGGGCGCGGCAGG
>NZ_ALEE01000259.1 GCF_000282995.1 Melaminivora alkalimesophila | reverse complement strand
AGGCGGGCTGCCGGTTGGCCCGGCGAGGCCCTTTTCCAGCCCACCGGCCGGCGGCAGGCTCACGACGCGCCCTTCCTCGGCGGCATCGCGGAACTGCACCTCGAAGCCCGGCTGCACCAGCGCCGGCTCCGGCCGCTGCAGGTCCCACAGGCGCGCGTCGGTGGTGCCGATCAGCTGCCAGCCGCCGGGGCTGGCGTTCGGGTAGATGGCGCTGAAATGGCCCGCCAGCGCCACCGAGCCGGCCGGCACGCGCGTGCGCGGCGAGGGCCGGCGCGGCAGCTGGAAGCACGGATGCCCCCCCGCCAGGTAGACGAAGCCCGGCGCGAAGCCGGCAAAGGCCGCCTGCCAGGGCTGACCCGTGTGGCGCGCGACCACTTCCCGCACGCTGATGCCCAGCAGCTCCGCGACCTCGGGCAGATCGGCGCCGTCGTAGCGCACGGCGATCTCGACCACGCGCCCGGGCTGCGGCAGGGCGCGCTGCGCCCGTGCCCGCTCCCAGCGCGCCCGCAGCGCATCCTGCAGCCGCGCATCCGGCGCCTGGCCGGGCGCGAGTTTCAGCAGCAGCGTGCGCGCCGCGGGCACCAGCTCGGCGACACCCGCGATCGGCTCGGCCAGGAGCAGGCGGTGCAGCGCCATGGCCTGTGCCAGATCGTCGAGTTCGAGCAGCACGGCGCCGCTTCCCAGGGGCAACCAACGCATGGCCAGCGCCTGCTCAGTCGGCGAAGGGCCGCAGCGCCACGCCCGCCGCCGTGAGCACGGCATGGACGCGCTGCGCCATCTGGACCGCGCCCGGGCTGTCGCCGTGCACGCAGATCGAATCGGCCTCGATGGCCACCTCGCGCCCGCTCGCGGCCGTGAGCCGGCCGGTCTGCACCAGCCGCAGCATGCGCTCGGCCACCGCGTCGGCGTCGTGCAGCACGGCGCCCGGCTGGCGGCGCGAGACCAGAGTGCCGTCGTCGTTGTAGGCGCGGTCGGCAAAAGCCTCGCCCACCACCCGCAGGCCGGCATCGCGCGCCCACTGGATGAGGGGCGAGCCCGCCAGCGCCATCAGCGTGAGGCCCGGATCGACGGCCCGGATGGCGGCGATCACGTCGCGCGCCTGACGCTCGTCGTGGGCGATGGTGTTGTAGAGCGCGCCGTGCGGCTTGACGTAGCGCACGCGCGTGCCGGCAGCCGCGGCCAAGCCCTGCAGCGCGCCGATCTGGTAGATCACGTCGGCCTGCAGCTCGCGGCTGGTCGGATCCATGTTGCGCCGCCCGAAGCCCACCAGGTCCGGGTAGGCCACATGCGCGCCCACGGCCACGCCGCGCTCGGCGGCGGCGCGCAGCGTGTCGAGGATGCCCGCCGGATCGCCCGCATGAAAGCCACAGGCCACGTTGGCGCTGGTGACCACGTCCAGCAGGGCGGCGTCGTCGCCCATGCGCCAGGCGCCGAAGCTCTCACCGAGGTCGCTGTTGATGTCCATCTTGTATCCTCTGATTCGTCAAAAAACACCACAGGGTTGTTCAACAACCCAGCACTTTCGGGAGCCCCTTCCATGCCCCAGAGGCACCTTCCCGCCCGCCCCGCCGTGCCCGTCAGCCTGGCCGACACGGTGGCGCACACCATCCGCCAGCAGCTGATCCACGGCGAGCTGCGCGCCGGCCAGCACCTGTCGGAGGCGCAGCTGAGCCAGCAGCTGGACATCTCGCGCAACACGCTGCGCGAGGTGTTCCGCATCCTGATCAAGGAGGGGTTGCTGCACCACGCGCCCAACCGCGGCGTCTCGGTGGTCGTGCCCTCGATCGCCGACATCATCGACATCTACCGCGTGCGCCGGCTGATCGAGTGCCAGTCGCTGGAGAAGGCCTGGCCGCTGCACCCGGCGCACAAGCGCATGCAGCAGGCGGTGGCCGACGGGCAGGAGGCCAGCCAGGCGCGCGACTGGCGCGCCGTGGGCACGGCCAACATGGCTTTCCACGCGGCCATCGTCGCGCTGGCCGACAGCGAGCGCCTGTCCGCCATGTTCGAGCACCTGGCGGCCGAGCTGCGCCTGGCCTTCGGCCTGCTGGACGATCCGGAATACCTGCATGCCCCCTACGTGGACCACAACGCGCGCCTGCTGCAACTGTTCATGGACGGCCAGACCGGCGCCGCCGCCCAGGCGCTGGAAGGCTACCTGGTGCAGTCCGAGCGCATGGTGCTGGCGGTGTATGCACGGCAAGTGGCCTGAGGGCCTGAGCGGCGCTATTGTTCAACAAAATCATCTTCGAAAACCAACAACTGCACATTACTTCCCAATCAAACAGGAGGCATTGTTGAAAACCCCTAGAGCCTCCCTGGGGCAAAGCTGGTAACTTCCCGCTGCATCCTCCCACCCTGCCGTTTTGTCGCCCTCCGCGGGCATGAACAGGAGATCTCGAATGAAGCGCCGCATCTTTTGCACCACCGCCGCCCTGGCTGCCGGCCTGTGCCTGGGCACCACCGCCATCGCCCAGACCAAGTGGGACTTCGCCACCGCCTACCCGGCATTCAACTTCCACTCCAAGAACAACGAGCAGTTCGTCAAGGATGTGGAAGCGGCCACTGGCGGCGCGCTCAAGATCACGCCGCACTTCGGTGCCTCGCTGTTCAAGATGCCCGAGATCAAGCGCGCCGTGCAGACCGGCAACGCGCAGATGGGCGAGTTCTTCCTGGTGAGCTTCCAGAACGAGTCGCAAATGTTCGGCCTGGACGGCCTGCCCTTCCTGGTGAAGAACTACGACGAGGCCTACAGGCTCTACCAGGCGCAGAAGCCTCACCTGCAAAAGCTCCTGGACAAGCAGGGCCAGGTGCTGCTGTACTCGGTCGCCTGGCCGCCCCAGAGCATCTACAGCAACAAGGTCATCAACTCCGCCGCCGACCTCAAGGGCCTGAAGTGGCGCGTCTATTCGCCCACCACGGCGCGCATCGGCGAGCTGGTGGGCGCGCAGCCCGTGACCATCCAGGAAGCCGAGCTGTCGCAGGCGCTGGCCACCGGCGTGATCGAGGGCCTGATCACCTCCAGCGCCACCGGCGCCGACAACAAGCTCTACGAGAACCTGAAGCACTTCTACAACGTGCGCGCCTGGATTCCGAAGAACGCCGTCACGGTGAACAAGAAGGCCTTCAACGCCCTGAGCAAGGAGCACCAGGAAGCCGTGCTCAAGGCCGCTGCCGCCGCCGAGGAGCGCGGCTGGGCCGAGTCGCGCAAGGTGGACGAGCGCTCGCTGCAGGTGCTGCGCGACGGCGGCATGAGCGTCGAGGAGCCCTCGGCCCAGCTCATGAGCGACCTGGCCAAGGTCGGCGACACGGTGGTCCAGGAATGGATCGAGAAGGCCGGCGCCGACGGCAAGGCCGTGCTCGACGCCTTCCGCTCGGGCAAGTAAGGCCCGCACCGGTCCGAGCGACCGCACCCAGCCCCTGCGCAAGCCTTGCCGGGGGCTTTTTTTGTCCAACCTTCCGCTCCTGAACCCATGCGCAAACTGCTCGACGGCCTCTACGCCGCCAGCGCCTGGCTGGCAGGCATCTGCATGATCGGCGTGCTGGCCATGGTGCTCCTGACCATCGCCAGCCGCCTGCTGGGCTTTGCCGCGCCCGGCTCCGACTCCTACGCCGGCTATGCGATGGCGGGCGCCGGCTTCATGGCCCTGGCCAGCACGCTCAAAAAAGGCGAGCACATCCGCGTCACGCTGTTCATCGGCATGTTGCGGGGGCGCGCGGCCAAGGTGGCGGAAGTGCTGGCGCTGCTGGTCGCCACGGCGCTGTCGGCCTTCCTTGCCTGGTATTCGGTGCACCTGGTGTGGCAGTCCTGGGAGATCGGCGACGTCTCCATGGGCATCGACGCCACGCCGCTGTGGATCCCGCAGCTGACCATGGCCGCCGGCACGGTGATCTTCTTCATCGCCTTCTGCGACGAGCTGGTGCTGGAGCTTCTGGGCCGGCGGGTGCCGCCCAGCACGGAGGACGCACACCATGAGTGAGATCTTTGCCAGCGTCATGCTGACGGTGGTGCTGCTGGCGCTGCTCGGCGGCGGCGTGTGGGTGGGCCTGACGCTCGCAGGCGTCGCCTGGTTCGGCATGGAGTTCTTCACCGCGCGCGCCGCGGGCGACGCCATGGCCATGACCATCTGGGGCTCAGCCAGCAGCTGGACGCTCACGGCGCTGCCGCTGTTCGTCTGGATGGGCGAGATCCTGTACCGCACCAATTTGTCCGAGAGCATGTTCCGGGGCCTGGCGCCCTGGGTCAACGCCCTGCCCGGGCGCCTCTTGCACACCAACGTGATCGGCTGCACCATCTTCGCCTCCGTCTCGGGCTCCTCGGCCGCGACCTGCGCCACCGTGGGCAAGATGAACATCCCCGAGCTGCAGCGGCGCGGCTACAGCGAGGCGCAGATCATCGGCTCGCTGGGCGGGCCGGCGACATTGGGGCTCTTGATCCCGCCGTCCATCATCCTGATCGTCTACGGCGTCTCGGCCGAGCTGTCGATCTCCAAGCTGTTCATGGCCGGCGTGCTGCCGGGCCTGCTGCTGGCGGGGCTGTTCAGCGGCTGGATCATGCTCTGGGCGCTGCGCCATCCGGAGCAGGTGCCGAAGGCCGACACCGAGCTGACCTTCGCGCAAAAACTGCACGAGGCGCGCCACCTGATCCCGGTGGTGCTCTTGATCCTGAGCGTGATCGCCAGCATCTACACCGGCATCGCCACCGCCACCGAGGCGGCCTCCATCGGCGTGGTCGGCTCGCTGGTGCTGTCGGCCTGGCAGCGCGCGCTGACCTGGGAGAACTTCAAGGCCTCGCTGATGGGCGCGACGCGCCTGTACTGCATGATCGCGCTGATCCTGGCGGGCGCGGCCTTCATGACGCTGGCCATGGGCTACATCGGCCTGCCGCGCCAGATGGCCGAGTTCGTCGGCAGCCTGCAGCTGTCGCCAGCCATGCTGATCATCGTGCTGGGCCTGTTCTACATCCTGGTCGGGTGCTTTTTGGACGGCATCTCCACCATCGTGCTGACCATCAGCGTGGTGCTGCCGATCGTGCAGGCGGCCGGGATCGACCCGCTGTGGTTCGGCATCTTCCTGGTGATCACGGTGGAGACGGCGCAGATCACCCCGCCCGTGGGCTTCAACCTGTTCGTGCTGCAGAGCATGACGGGCAAGCAGATCACCTACATCGCCCGGGTGTGCGTGCCGTATTTCCTGCTGATGGTGCTGGCGCTGATCATCCTGTGGTTCTTCCCCGGCATCGTCACGGCGCTGCCGGCGCGCATGTAAAGGGCGGCGGGGCCGTGGCGGGCACAATGGCGCGCCATGAAAACCGCATGCATCTACGGGGCCGGCGCCATCGGCGGCTGGCTGGGACTGGCGCTGGCGCAGGCCGGCTGTGAAGTATCCTTGGTGGCGCGCGGCGCGACGCTTGCCGCCCTGCGCGAACACGGCCTGCGCCTGACGCGCGCGGATGGCCGCCAGGCGCAGGCGCCGGTGCGCGCCGCGAGCGAGCCGGCCGAGCTCGGCGCGCAGGATCTGGTGGTGCTGGCCGTCAAGGCACCGGCCCTGCCGGAGGTGGCGCAGCGCATCGCACCGCTGCTGCGCCCGGACACCGTGGTGCTCACCGCCATGAACGGCGTGCCCTGGTGGTTCACCGCCGGCTGCACCGGCGCGGCGCGCGGCCGGGCGCTGCAGAGCGTCGATCCGGACGGTGCCATCGCGCGCGCCATCCCGATGGCACAGGTCATCGGCAGCGTGGTGCATGCCAGCTGCGCCTCGCCCGCCCCCGGCCAGGTGCACCAGCATTTCGGCAACCGCCTGATCCTGGGCGAGCCGGACGGGCAGGACAGCGAGCGCCTGCGCCGCCTGGCAGCGCTGCTGGCGCGCGGCGGCATCGAGGTCGAACGCTCGCCGCGCATCCAGCAGGACATCTGGTTCAAGCTCTGGGGCAACATGACCATGAACCCCATCAGCGCCCTGACCGGTGCCACCACAGACCGCATCCTGGACGATGCGCTGGTGCGCGACTTCGTCTCGGCGGTGATGCGCGAGGCGCGCGAGATCGGGGCGCACCTGGGCCTGCCCATCGACCAGGAGCCGGAAGACCGCCACGCCGTCACGCGCCGCCTGGGGGCCTTCAAGACCTCGATGCTGCAGGACGTGGAGGCCGGCAAGCCGCTGGAGCTCGATGCGCTGGTGGGCTCGGTGCGCGAGCTCGGGCAGCTCAGCGGCGTGGCGACGCCGCACACCGACGCGCTGCTTGGCCTGGCGCGCCTGATGGCGCGCACGCGCGGGTTGTACTAGAGCCGGGGCGAACACGAAAAAAAGGCCGGCCCCGCGGGGCCGGCCCTGGTGTGGTGCGGGCCCCGCGGCTGCGGGGCTGGAGCCGCCCGTCCTCAGTCGTCGAAGGGCTGCGGGCGCGGCGTGCGGTCGCTCGAGGGCGGCAGGATCGGCAGCATGATCTCGGGCTGCTCGCCGGTCAGCGTCTTCAGGAAGGCGACGATGTCGGCGTTCTCCTGCTTGGTGAAGGTGCGGCCCAGCTGGATGCGACCCATGGTGTCCACGGCCTGCGCCAGCGTGTCGGCGGCGCCGTCGTGGAAGTAGGGGTAGGTCAGCTCCACGTTGCGCAGCGTCGGCACCTTGAAGTTGAAGCGCTCGGCGTCGTTGCCGGTCACGGCGAAGCGTCCCTCGGCCGGGTTGTCGGTCTTGTAGGGCTCGACCAGGCCCATCTTCTGGAACGAGGTGCCGCCCAGGTTGGGGCCGTTGTGGCAGGCCACGCAGCCGGAGTTCTTGAACAGCTCATAGCCGCGCAGCTCCTGCTGGTTGATGGCCTGCTTGTCGCCCTTGAGCCACTTGTCGAAGCGCGCATTGGGCGTGACCAGCGTCTCCTCGAAGGCGGCAATCGCCGACGTGACCTCGTCGATGGTCAGCTTGTCGGTGCCGAAGACCTTCTGGAACTCGGCCACGTACTGCGGAATGGAGCGCAGCATGTCCACCGCCAGGTCGTGCGTGAAGGCCATCTCGCCCGGGTTGGCGATCGGGCCGCCCGCCTGCTCGCGCAGGTCCTTGGCGCGCCCGTCCCAGAACTGCGCCATGTTCAGGCTGGAGTTGAGCACGGTGGGCGAGTTGATCGGGCCCTTTTGCCAGTTGTGACCGATGGAGGTCTTCAGGTTGTCCGAGCCGCCCATGCTCAGGTTGTGGCAGGAGTTGCAGGAGATGAAGCCCGAACGCGACAGGCGCGGGTCGAACCACAGCTTCTTGCCCAGTTCCACCTTGGCGGGGTTCACGTTCTTGGGCACCTCGATGGGCTGCACCGGCTCTTGCGCGTGCGCGGGCGCGGCAGCCAGCAGCGCGGCGGCGGATACGGCACCCAGCAGGAGGCGCACGGCGGGTCGGAGGGACAGGGTCTTGTTTCCCATGGGGCACTCCATCGGTGTTGTTGTGGCTTGCAGGCGGCGCAGGCAGCGCCGTCAGCCCATTCTTCGGGAATACCCTCGGCCGGACATTGACCTAGCGCAAGAAAAACAATTTTGTTACAAGGGTCTTTGGCGGGTCTCAGTCGTCCGAGACAACCACCGGCACGCGCTGCGCCAGCGCGCACAGCAGCTCGTAGGCG
The DNA here is from genome assembly GCF_000282995.1 of Melaminivora alkalimesophila. GTDB lineage: Bacteria > Pseudomonadota > Gammaproteobacteria > Burkholderiales > Burkholderiaceae_C > Melaminivora > Melaminivora alkalimesophila. Next base: position 709 of record NZ_ALEE01000259.1, on the reverse strand, counting down.
ATGGTCTGCGCCGCTTGCGCCACCTCGTCGACGGGCAGCACGGCGCCGCCCGGGCCGCGCCCCCACAGGGTGACTTCGCTGCCGATGCCGGCGCTCGGCACCGGCGTCAGGTCCACCGTCAGCATGTCCATGCTCACGCGCCCGACGACGCGCGTGCGCACGCCATCGACCAGCACCGGCGTACCGGTGGGGGCGTGGCGCGGGTAGCCGTCGGCATAGCCGCAGGCGACCACGCCGACGCTCATCGGCCCCTCGGCCCGAAAGCGCGAGCCGTAGCCCACGCTGTCGCCCGCCTGCAGGTGCTGCACCGCTATCAGGCGCGCCGCCAGGGTCATGGTCGGCTGCAGCCCCCAGGCCTGGGCGGTGCGTTCCGGGTGGTCGGGGGCGCTGCCGTACAGCGCGATGCCGGCGCGCACCCAGTCGAGGCGCACTTCGGCCTCCAGACCGTGGCGCAGCAGCGCCGCGCTGTTGCACACGCTGCGCTCGCCCGGCAGGTCGCGCGTGGCGTCCTGGAACGCCCGCAGCTGGTGGACGATGCCGCGCGCGCCGTCGGCGTCGGAGAAATGCGTCATCAGCGAGATCTCGTCCACCTGCGGCAGCGCCGACAGGCGCGCCCAGGCGGCGCTGAAGCGCTCGGGCGGAAAGCCCAGCCGGTTCATGCCCGAGTTCATCTTCAGGAACACGCGGTGCGGCGCGTGCGTCTTGTGGC
>NZ_ALEE01000258.1 GCF_000282995.1 Melaminivora alkalimesophila | reverse complement strand
TGCGTCTTGTGGCTGGCAAGCCAGTCGATCTGCGCGTCGCAGTGCACCGCGTGCCACAGCGACAGGCGCGAGCACAGTTCCAGGTCGCGCGGCTCGAAGGCGCCTTCGAGCAGCAGGATCGGGCCGCGCCAGCCCAGCTCGCGCACGCGCTGCGCCTCGGCCAGGTCGAGCAGCGCGAAGCCGTCGGCCCCGCGCAGGGCGTCGAACACGCGCTCGATGCCGTGCCCGTAGGCGTTCGCCTTGACCACCGCCCAGACGCGCGCATCGGGCGCGGCGCGGCGTGCGCGCTCGAGGTTGGCGCGCAGCGCGCCGGGATGGATCGTGGCTTGGATGGGACGCGGCATGGCGACATGGGGGCGGACGGAGCGCGGCCATTGTGGCATCGGCCTGCAGCGGCTGCGTGATATAACCGCCCGTCGCTCCCCGGAGTGCCTGGAGTTTTCACCATCCATCAGCACGCCTGATGGAGCCACACGCCCCCGATGAAGCGCGGTTTCTACACCATCATGTCGGCGCAGTTTTTCAGCTCGCTGGCCGACAATGCCCTGTTCGTGACTGCGGTGGAGCTGCTGCGCTCGGGCGGCGCACCGGAGTGGCAGCGGGCGGCGCTGGTGCCGATGTTCGCGCTGTTCTATGTGGTGCTGGCCCCCTGGGTGGGCGCCTTCGCCGATTCGCAACCCAAGGGGCGCGTCATGTTCATCAGCAACGCCATCAAGATGGCGGGCTGCCTGATGATGCTCTACGGCTCGCACCCGCTGCTCGCCTACGCCGTGGTCGGCCTGGGGGCGGCGGCATACTCGCCGGCGAAATACGGCATCCTGACGGAATTGCTGCCGGCCTCGCAGCTGGTCAAGGCCAACGGCTGGATCGAGGGCCTGACCATCACCTCGATCATCCTGGGCGTGCTGGTGGGCGGGCAGCTGGTGGCGCCCCACCTGTCGGGCCTGCTGCTGGCCATCGAGATCCCCGGCATCGACTTCGGCATCGCCCGCCCGGCCGAGGCGGCGATCATGGCGCTGCTGCCGGTGTACGCGCTGGCGGCCTGGTTCAACCTGCGCATTCCCCACACCGGCGTGGAGATGCGGCCGCTGCCGCCCAACCCGCTGGCGCTGCTGGCCGACTTCTGGACCTGCAACGCGCGCCTGTGGCGCGACAAGCTGGGGCAGATCTCGCTGTCCACGACCACGCTGTTCTGGGGCGTGTCGGGCAACCTGCGCTACATCGTGCTGGCCTGGAGCGCGGTCGCGCTGGGCTACAGCACCACGCAGGCCTCGGCGCTGGTGGGCGTGGTGGCCATCGGCACCGCCGCCGGCGCGGTGCTGGCCTCGGTGTACATGCGGTTGGACAGCGCCACGCGCGTCATCCCGCTGGGCGTCGCCATGGGTCTGGTGGTGATCGCCATGAACCTGATCCACACCATCTGGCTGGCCGTGCCCTTCCTGATCATGCTGGGCGGGCTGGCGGGCTTCCTGGTGGTGCCGATGAACGCGCTGCTGCAGCACCGCGGGCACAATCTGATGGGCGCCGGGCGTTCCATCGCCGTGCAGAACTTCAACGAACAGGCAGCCATCCTCGGCATGGGCGCCTTCTACAGCCTGTCCACCGGGCTGGGCCTGTCGGCCTACGGCGCGATCACCGCCTTCGGCCTGCTGGTGGCCGGCGTGATGGTGTTGATCGGCCGCTGGCACCGGCGCAACCTGCGCCACTGTCCGGACGAGATGGAGCAGCTGCTGCAGATCGCCCGGCGCGACCATTGACGGCGCCCCTGCCGCCTGCGCCATGCCGCCAGGCCCCTGCCGGTGCGGCGCGCCCCCCTTCTGCCATGCATTCACCGCTGCCCGTCCTCGCCCTGCTGACCAACGCCCTGATCTGGGGGCTGGCCTGGTGGCCGTTTCGGCAGATGCTGGCGGCAGGGCTGCACCCGCTGTGGGCGACGGCGCTGATGTACGCGCTGCTCCTGGCCGGCCTGCTCGCGCTGCGCCCGGCGGTGCGGGCGCAGCTGCGCGCCGCGGGGCCGGCGCTGCTGCTGCTGGCGGCCAGCTCCGGCCTGAACAACGTGGCCTTCAACTGGGCGATCGGCATCGGCGACGTGGTGCGCGTGATCCTGCTGTTCTACCTGATGCCCGCCTGGGCCGTGCTGCTGGCCTGGCGCATCCTGGGCGAGCGGCCGACGCGGGCGGCGCTGCTGCGCCTGGCGCTGGCGTTCTCGGGCGTGCTGCTGGTGCTGTGGCCGGAGCAAGGCGGCGCGGCGCGCCTGGGGGCAGCGCTGCAGCTGGCGGACGCGCTGGCGCTGCTCGGCGGCTTCATGTTCGCGCTCACGAACGTGCTGCTGCGCCGCTTCCAGGGCATTCCCGGGCAGGCGCGCATGGCGACCATGTTCGGCGGTTGCATGGTGATGGCGCTGCTGGCCGCGCTGGCCGGCAACGCGTCGGGCCACATTCCGGCCTTCCCGGCCTTCGACTGGGCCTGGGCGGGGGTGGCGCTGGTGCTGGCGCTGCTGCTGATGGCCGGCAACTGGGCGCTGCAATACGGCGCGGCGCGCCTGGCCGCGGGCACCACGGCCGTGGTCATGCTCTCGGAAGTGGTGTTCGCCAGCGGCTCCTC
>NZ_ALEE01000257.1 GCF_000282995.1 Melaminivora alkalimesophila | reverse complement strand
GGCGCCCGCCACCCTGCCCGAACCGGCCCCGGCGGCCAGCGAACCGGTCCCCGTGCCGGCGCCGGCGGCCGAGCCCACGGCACCGACGGCGCCCCTCACGCCCGCCGACGCCGCGGCAGAGCCTGCTCCCCAGCCCTCCGACCCGGCCCTGCCTTCCGAGGCCGGACGCAACCCCGCCCAGGGCGACCGCACCCCGGTGCCGGCACCGGACCAGGGCGAGCGCGCCGAAACCAACCCGGCCGGCGTGGCGCCTCCGGGCTCGCCCGGCACCACTGCGCCGGAGAACGCGCCCCAGCAGAACAAGGAGTGAGCGCGCGGCGCGCGGCCGCTCAGGAAGACGGCTGGTCGGCTTGGGCGGTGCGCAGCCGGCGCGCGCGCGCGAGCGACTGCTCCACCTGGCGCCGGTCCATGCCGTACATGTCGGCGAAGTGCTCCAGCGTGGCGCCGCTGGCTTCGAAGGCGCGCAGCAGCGCCTCGGCGCGCGCATCGCGCTCGGCCACCTCGGCCAGCGCCTCGTCCAGCAGCGCGTTCGCCTGTTCGTCGCGCCCGCGCACCAGCGCGTCGTAGGCAGCGCGCGTCAGCCCGCTGGCCTCGAAGGCCTGGGCGATGCGCCGGCGCAGCCGGGCCTGCAGGTCCTCGCCCTCGCGTGGCTTGCGCCGGCGAAACACCTCCAGCAGCGCATGGTGCACATGCTCGGGCGCCACTGCCTCGACCGGTCGGCCTTCCAGGTCGTGGCGCGCCTGCCCGCTGGCCACGGCGTTCAGGTAGCGCGTGGAGCGCGTGTGGATGGCGAGCGCCAACTTGAGGGCGTCCTTCTCGATCTCCGCGCCGCGCGCCGCCAGCAGGTCATGGAAGATGCCTCGCTTGAGCGGCAGCGGCTGCGCGCCGAACAGGCGTGGATACCACTGGCCGAGCTGCTCGAGCAGCGGATGGCTGCGGCGTGGAGCGCCCGCGGGCGCGGTCTTGCCGGCCTCGGCGCCGGGGCGGGGCGGGCCCGCGCGGCGACGACC
>NZ_ALEE01000256.1 GCF_000282995.1 Melaminivora alkalimesophila | reverse complement strand
CACCGCCGCCCTCAGGCGGCGGGACGGGGGCATTCACGGGATCGTTCATGGCTCAAGAGAAAAGGCACGGCCTGCGGGCGAAAACCCGCCATCATGCCAGCAGCGCGTCGTCCAGCACTTCGATCCAGTGGCGCACCGGCGTGTCCGTGCCCCCCTGCAGGTGCTGGATGCAGCCCACGTTGCCCGAGAGAATCGCAGCGGGCGGCTGGTCGGGGAAGACCTCGCCCAGGGCGCCCAGCTTGCGCTCGCGCAGTGGCTGGGCGAGCTCGGGGTGCAATACCGAATAGGTGCCGGCCGAGCCGCAGCACAGGTGCAATTCCACCCGTGCCAGCCTGAGCTCGAAGCCCAGCGCCGCCAGGCCCCGCTCGACGCCGCCGCGCAGTTTCTGGCCGTGCTGCAGCGTGCAGGGCGGATGGTAGGCGAAGGCTTCGGCGGGCACGCGCACGCGGCCCTGCAGCAATTCGGCCAACTCGGGCAGCAGCTCGGACACGTCGCGCGCCAGGGCGCTGATGCGCGCGGCGCGCTTGGCGTACGCCGGATCGCCCTGCAGCAGGTGGCCATATTCCTTGACCGTGACGCCACAACCCGAGGCGTTGATCACGATGGCCTCGACCTCGCCGCGCTCCACGTAGGGCCACCAGGCATCGACGTTGGCGCGCATCTGCGCCCGGCCGCCGTCCTGGTCGTTCAGGTGGAAGCGGATGGCGCCGCAGCAGCCCGCCTCGGGCGCAACCAGGCATTCGATCCCCGCCGCGTCCAGCACCCGCGCCGTGGCGGCGTTGATGTTCGGCGCCATGGCCGGCTGCACACAGCCCGCCAGCAGCAGCACCTTGCGCGCATGCCGGCGCTGCGGCCAGGGGCGCTCCTGCTGCCCGGATGAGGATTTCGGCGGCACCTTCTCGCGCAGCCGCCCCGGCAGCAGGCCGCGCACCGCCTGGCCCGCCTTCATGGCCGGGCCGAACAGTGGCGAACCCAGACCCTCCTTGAGCAGCCAGCGCACGGCGCGCTCGCCGGCCGGGCGCGGTACCTGCTCGTCCACGAGGCGCCGCCCGATGTCCACCAGCCGGCCGTACTGCACGCCACTTGGGCAGGTGGTCTCGCAGTTGCGGCAGGTCAGGCAGCGGTCCAGGTGCAGCTGCGTGCGCCGCGTCGGCACCTCGCCTTCGAGCACCTGCTTGATCAGGTAGATGCGTCCGCGCGGGCCGTCGAGCTCGTCGCCGAGCAGCTGGTAGGTCGGGCAGGTGGCGGTGCAGAAACCGCAATGCACGCACTTGCGCAGGATGGCCTCGGCCTCCTGTCCTTCGGGCGTGCCGGCGTATCGGGGTGCGAGTCGGGTCTGCATGGCGTGAATGGGAAGTGGGTGGGCAGCCGGGGAACTGAAGGGGCGCGAAGACAGGGGCCTCAGCGGCGGGGCGCCGGGCGGCGCAGCAGACGGGCATCGGCGATGAGCGGCGGCAGCGACAG
>NZ_ALEE01000255.1 GCF_000282995.1 Melaminivora alkalimesophila | reverse complement strand
CGGCGGCAGCGACAGCCCCAGCAGCAGCGAGGCCTGCGGAACCACCCAGACGAAGCCCACGTACTTGAAGCCCGCCGCGCCCACCACGCCGCCCACCACGAACAGCAGCAGCAGGCTGGCAAACAGCTGCGCCCGCTCGCGGTTGGCGCGCACGCGGCCGGCCGGGGGCGTGCCTGGGCGGTTCGGGTAGAGCATCTTGCCCAGCTCCATCCCCAGGTCGGTGACCACGCCCGTCATGTGCGTGGTGCGGATCTGCGCCGAACTCATCTTCGTGACCACGGCATTTTGCAGCCCCATCATGTAGGCCAGCAACAGCACCGTCAGCGGCACGGCGAAGGGCGTCGGCCATTGCATGGTCAGCGCGCCCAGCAGCCCGAACAGCAGCATCAACAGCGCCTCCAGCAGCAGCGGCAGCGCATAGCTGCTGCACAGGCGCCGGCGCCGCGCCCAGTTGACCAGAATCGCCGTGGTGCCCGCGCCCGACATGAAGGCCCACAGGGCTCCGACGGCCGCCAGCACCAGCCCGATCTCGCCCAGCACCAGGCTGTCGGCCAGCGTGGCGAGAAAACCCGTCATGTGCGAGGTGTACATGTGCACCGCCATGAAGCCGCCGGCGTTCATCGCCCCGGCGTTGAAGGCCAGCATCAGCCCGAGCGCGCGGTTGGTCGCCCGCGTGCGGTGGCGCGCCGTCAGGTGGCGCAGCACGCGCATGCGCCCTCACTCCCCGGCAGCGCCGGCGCGGAAGATGCCGGCCGGGTCGAAGGCCGCTTCCAACCGTTGCTCGATGGCCTGCAGCGCCGGCTCGCGTGCAGGGGGCGCCGCCTCCAGCACGCCCCCGGCCGCCGGACGGAACAGCTCCGCATGGCCGCCCACCGATTGGGCCAGGGCCTGCAGCGCCGACCCATGGCCGGGCTCCACCCAGACCCAGCGCTGGCCGCCGTGCCACTCCACCAGCGGCGGCGCCACGCCCGCGGGCAGCGCCAACACCGGCGCCGTCTGCGGCACCGACAGGCGCCACAGCGACATTCCAGGTGCGCGGTCGGCGAACCATGGCAGGTGCTGGTCGCGGCAGGCC
>NZ_ALEE01000254.1 GCF_000282995.1 Melaminivora alkalimesophila | reverse complement strand
CGCGGCAGGCCTGCCAGTCCTGCGCCGCCAGGCCCGCGTCCTGCAGCTCGCCGCCCATGCGCCGGCAGGCGGCCTCCACCGCCGCACGCGCGCCGCGCAGGCGCACGTACAGCCGGCCGGCGCCGCCTTCCTCCACCCAGCAACTGGCGTTCAATGGCAGCGGCTGGCCGCCCCAGGCATGCAGGCGCGCCAGCGACTCGGCCTGGGTGCCTTCGAAGCGCAGCGTGGCCTCGGTCGGCGCCACCGGCAGCACCTTCAGGCTGACTTCCGTGAGGACGGCCAGGCGGCCCCAGCTGCCGGCCATCAGGCGCGAGACGTCGTAGCCCGCGACGTTCTTCATGACCTGCCCGCCGTAGCGCAGCAACTCGCCGCGGCCGTTGACGATCTCCACGCCCAGCACGAAGTCGCGCACCGCGCCTGCATTGGCGCGCGCCGGGCCGGACAGCCCCGCCGCCACCATGCCGCCCACCGTGCCGCCCGCGGCAAAGCGCGGCGGCTCGAAGGCCAGCGCCTGGCCCTGTTCGGCCAGCAGCTGCTCGACCTCGGCCAAGGGCGTTCCGGCGCGCACGGTGATGACCAGCTCGCTCGGCTCGTAGCTGAGCACGCCCGCCAGCGCCCGCAGGTCCAGCTCCTCGGCGGGCGCCCGTGCGCGGCTGGCGGGATGGAAGGCCTTGGTCCCGCCCCCGACGATGCGCAGGGCGGTGCCGCGCGCGGCGGCATCGCGCACGCGCTCCGAGATCAGGGCCAGGGCGGAGTCCATGGGAGGCGATGGTACGCCGGGCCCGTTCAACCCAGTTCGCACCTGGCCACCGGCAGGCCCGGCACCTGCACGCGCGTGGACAGCACCTGGCCCGACAGCGGCAGGCGCGCCAGCTCCTCGGGGCTGCGGCCGCCGCGCGCGGACGTGACGAAGAGCGTGCGCCCGTCCGCCCCGCCCAGGCAGGGCATGGTCGGGCAGGCCAGCGGCAGGACCAGCTCGGCCAGCACCTCGCCCGTGGGCGCCAGCCGCAGCACGCGCCCGCCCTCGTAGAGGGCACACCAGTAGGCGCCTTCGGCATCGACGCAGGCGCCGTCCGGCCGGCCCCCGTACGCTGCCCCGGCCTGGCGGCTTTCCTCCTGGTGGGCGAAGCGGTGCAGCACGCGCGCCTCGCCCACGGGTTCGTGCTGCGTGTCGCAGTCCCACACACGGATGGCGTGCGTGGGCGTGTCGGCGAAATACATCCGCCGCCCATCGGGCGACCACGCCAGGCCGTTGGATGTAGCCACGCCGCCGAGCATGCGCCGCACGGAGGGCGCGCCCGGCACGCGCAGGTCGATGCAGTACAGCGCCCCCACCGGCTGGCGCGGCCCGCTCTCCGGCTCGTGGATGGTGCCCACCCACAGGCGCCCGAGGGCATCGCACTTGCCGTCGTTGGCGCGCTGGGTCGCGGGGTCGATGGGCAGGCGCGCCAGTTCCCGCAGCTCCCCGCCCCACTGCGGCGCGTGGCAGATGCGGTCGCGCAGCGCGACCACGAGGCCGGCGGGCGCTCCC
>NZ_ALEE01000253.1 GCF_000282995.1 Melaminivora alkalimesophila | reverse complement strand
GGCGCTCCCTGCCGCTGTGCCGGGGCGATGCAGCCCGGCTCCGAAGGCATGGCCCAGCGTTCGGGCGGATCGCCCCCCGGATGCGCGCGCAGCAACGCGCGTCCGGCGATGTCCACCCAGTACAGGCGCTGCTCCTGCGGGTGCCAGAAAGGGGACTCGCCCAGCAGCGCGGGCTCGGCCGCGGCAGCGAGAACGGACCATTCGGGGGCGGTGGAAGGGCTCATGCGGCCATTGTGCGACACGCCCCCGCCCTGAGCTCCCCCATTCCACCGTTCGGCGGGTACATTGCGCGCCACCGGCCCCTTCTCTGGAGAGACCACCGCATGAGCCTCGCCCTGGTGCAAAGCCGCGCCCTGCTCGGCCTTGCCGCGCCCGCCGTCACCGTCGAGGTGCACCTGGCCAACGGATTGCCCAGCTTCACGCTGGTCGGCCTGGCGGACGTGGAAGTCAAGGAGGCGCGCGAGCGCGTGCGCTCCGCGCTGCAGAACGCCGGGCTGCAGTTCCCGCACAACAAGCGCATCACGGTGAACCTGGCGCCGGCCGACCTGCCCAAGGACTCGGGCCGCTTCGACCTGCCGATCGCGCTGGGCATCCTCGCGGCCAGCGGCCAGATCGACGCCGCCCGGCTGGCCGGCTGGGAGTTCGCCGGCGAACTGTCGCTGTCGGGCCAGCTGCGACCGGTGCGCGGCGCGCTGGCGACGGCCCTCGCCCTGGCGGCGCAGGAGGGCGGCGCCCCG
>NZ_ALEE01000252.1 GCF_000282995.1 Melaminivora alkalimesophila | reverse complement strand
GCCAGCCAGCGCCCCGGACCCCGCGCCGAGCGAATCGCAGCTCCCGCGACCCCCCCGGCCGCGAGCGCACGGCGCTCGGCGCGCGCCGTCCCGGCGTCCATGCGCTGGCTGCGCGCGGGCGGGCGTTCGGCCGCCTGCGAGGCGTCGCGCGTCTGCGCGAAGGCGGTCTCGTTCCAGTCCTGCACCACCGTCTCGGCGAAGGCCATGCCCTCGGCCGCGGCCGGCAGCTCTGCGCCGTCCGGGCCGGCGGGCGCGACGACGATCGCCCGCCGCACGGGCTCGGGGGCCGAGTGCAGCGGCTGCGACAGCGCCGACAGGTCGATCACCGAGGCGGCCACGCCGGGCGCGTCCTTGTCGGCCGGCTCGACCCAGTTGCTGCCCAGCTCCGCCCGGAAGTCGAAATGTTCCAGGTCCGCAGGCGCGCTGGTCATCTCCAGGGCCTGCAGGAATTCCTCGATGGATTGCGGCCGCTTTTGCGGGTGCAGCGCCAGGCAGCGCGAGATCGTGCGCACGAAGTTCGGCGAATACTCCACGCCGAACTGCTTGTGCACGGTGCGCGCCACGCGGGAGAAGGGCACCATCCGGTCGCGGATCGAGCGCAGCGTGGCGGGCAGCGGCGCGTCGTTGCACAGGCAGCCATGCACCGTCGCCCCGAGGCTGTAGAGGTCGCTCCACGGCCCCTGCTGCAGGTCGCTGGCGGCGTCGCTGTACTGCTCGATGGGCGCGTAGTTGACCTTCAGCACGGCCGTGTGGTGCCGCCCGCTGTCGCCGATGGCGTGGCGCGCCGCACCCAGGTCGAGCAGCACCGGCGGGCCGCTGTCCTGCAGGAAGATGTTGTCGGGCGAGATGTCGCGGTGCAGCGTGCCACTGTCGTGCAGCACGCGCAGGCCGCTGGCCACCGACCACAGCAGCTTGCGCATCCAGGCCTCGGAGGGCGGCGCGCGCATGTGGGTGCGCGCCTGCGCGAGCGTCATGCCGCTGTACAGGGGCATGACCATGTAGGCCGTGTGGTGCTCCTGCCAGAAACGGAACACGCGCACCAGGGAGGGGTGGTCGAACTGCGCCAGCAGCCGCGCCTCGCCCACGAAAGACTCCAAGCCTGCCCGGAAGGAGGACTCGTCAGCCGCCGTGCGCACGCGCAGCGACTGCCCCCCCGAGCGCACCGCCAGGGCCGCAGGCATGTACTCCTTGATGGCGACGAAGCGCAGCAGCGAGTGGTCGAAGGCCTGGTAGACCACGCCGAAGCCGCCGACGCCCAGCAGCGCCACGATCTCGAACTCGCCAAGCCGCGTGCCGGCGGGCAGCGCATCCACGGGCCAATGGCTGGCGGTGGTGGCGGCGGGTGGGTTGGCGGTCATGGCACGGGGTCGGGGAGGTGCGAGGCGGGCTCGGCAGTGGCGATGGCCCGCATTGTGCCGCCACGCAGGGCGATGGCCATAGGTACCATCGCCCCATGTTCAGTTATCGCCACGCATTCCATGCCGGCAACCACGCCGATGTGCTCAAGCACACGGTGCTGATCGCCACCCTGGAGCACCTGCTGCACAAGGATGCAGCGCTCACGGTGCTCGACACCCATGCGGGCGCCGGGCTGTACCGCCTCGACGGCGACCACGCCCGCACCAGCGGCGAGAGTGCGCAGGGCGTGGCGCGCATCCTCGCGGCCGAGGCGCCGCTGGCGCCGGCGCTGCAGCGCTACGCCGACGCGGTGCGCGCCTTCAACACCGGGCGGGCGGCGCGCGTCTACCCGGGCTCGCCCTTCATCGCCCAGCGGCTGCTGCGTCCCCACGACCGGCTGCGCCTGTTCGAGCTGCACCCGACCGATGCGCGCACGCTGTCGGGCAACGTCGCGCAGCTCGAGGCCGGGCGCCAGGTGGCGGTGCTGCGCGAGGACGGCTTTGCCGGGGTGCGGCGCATGCTGCCGCCGCCCTCGCGCCGCGGCCTGCTGCTGTGCGACCCCAGCTACGAGATCAAGAGCGACTACGGGCGCGTGCAGGAGCTGCTGCAGGACGCGCTGCGGCGCTTCTCCACCGGCGTGTACGCGGTCTGGTATCCCATCATTCCCCGGCCGGAAGCGCACGCGCTGCCGCGCCGGCTGAAGACCATCGCACAGCGCGCCGGCCGCCCCTGGCTGCACGCCGCCCTCACGGTCAAGGGCAGCCGCGCCCCGGCCGGCGCACCCGGCGACGAGCGCCGCGGCGGGCTGCCGGCCAGCGGCATGTTCGTCGTCAATCCGCCCTACACGCTGCAGCCGGCGCTGACCGAGGCCTTGCCGCAGATGGCCGCCCTGCTCGCCCAGGACCGCCACGCCACCCACCTCCTCGAAGTCCAAGAATAGGCCAGCGCCCTCAGCGGCGGCGCGGCTTGCGGCGCTGTTTGGCGCTGCGGGGCGCCCCGCGTGCCGGCGCGGGATGCTGCACCGCCTGCGCGCCCGCGTCCAGCCCCAGACCCGCGCCCTCCACGGCCTGCTCCAGCCCCTCGGGGCAACGGTCTTCCTCCGGGCCGAGCTGCCACAGCTCCACCGGCTTGATCCCCAGCCCGGTCATGCCCAGCACCTCCGCGGCCGCGCGGCTCAGGTCGATGATCCGCCCCGGCGTGAAGGGACCGCGGTCGTTGACGCGCACCACCACCATGCGCCCGTTGGCCCGGCTGCGCACGCACAGGCGCGTGCCGAAGGGCAGGCTGCGGTGCGCAGCCGTCAGCTCCTCCCGGTCGTAGCGCTCGCCATTGGCCGTGAGGCGCCCGTGGAAGCGGTCTGCATACCAGGACGCGGTGCCGCTGGCCAGCAGCACCGGGGGCTCGGCCGGCGCCTCCTCCCGCGGCAGGCGCAGCGCCGGTGCACCGCCCCCCTCCTCGGCCATGCGCTCGGGCTTCAGGCGCAGCGCAGGCTCCGCCGGGCCCTCCGGGGGCACCAGGCGCGGCGGACGCAGTGCCGGCGCCGGCGCGGCAGGCAATCCCTGCGGCGCCGCGGCGGCCTCCGGCGCTGCCTCCACGGCCGGCGGCGGTGCGACGCAGCCGGCGAGCCACGCCGCAGCAAGGCATGCGACGGCAGCGGCGAGCAGCGTTCGAAGGCGCGGAGGGGGCATGGGCAGGCATGGCTGGACGTTGCGACCGGCCGACTGTAGCCGCCCCGGCCCGGGTCGCCTACCCTACAGCCCGAGCCGCTCGCACAGCGCCAGCGTCGCCGCGCTCTGGTTCATGGTGTAGAAGTGCAGCCCGGGCGCGCCCGCCTGCACCAGCTGCTCGCACAGGCGCGTGACCACGTCCAGCCCGAAGGCGCGGATGCTGGCCGTGTCGTCGCCGAAGCCCTGCAGGCGCAGACGGATCCAGCGCGGGATCTCGGCGCCGCAGGCATCCGAGAAGCGCATCAGCTGCGTCGCGCCCAGGATCGGCATGATGCCCGGCACCACCGGCACGTCGAGCCCCATGCGGCGCACGTCGTCCACGAAGCGCTGGTAGGCGTCGGCGTTGAAGAAATACTGCGTGATGGCCGAATCCGCGCCGGCGCGCACCTTGGTGGCGAAGGCCTGCAGGTCGGCTTCGGCCGAGCGCGCCTGGGGGTGGATCTCCGGATAGGCCGCCACCTCGATGTGGAAATCCCGGCCCGTCTCGGCGCGGATGAAGGCCACCAGATCGCTGGCGTAGTGGAACTCGCCGCCGACCCCGTAGCCGCTGGGCAGGTCGCCGCGCAGGGCGACCAGCCGGCGCACGCCCATGGCCTTGAGCTCGGCCAGCTGCGCACGCACGCTGTCGCGCGTCGCGCCGATGCAGGAAAAATGCGAGGCCGCGTCCATGCCCTCGGCGAGGATCTCGCGGACGGCGGCGAAGGTGCCTTCCTGCGTGGAGCCGCCCGCGCCGTAGGTCACGGAACAAAATTGCGGCCGACGCTGGTACAGCTGCGCGCGCACCGTGCGCAGCCGGTCGACGCCCTCGGCGGTCTTGGGCGGGAAGAATTCGAAGCTCACCGGCAGCCGGGGCGCGGCTGCCTGCGGCGTGCGGGCATTCATGCTGGATTCCTTGGTTTTTCTGCGTGAACGAAGAATTCGCGGTTGCCGTCGCCGCCCTCGATGGGACTGTCGTGCCAGCCCCGCACGGCCAGCCCGAGCTGCGCGCAGCATTCGCGGATGCGCTGCTCGACCTCCGCGTGGAGGCCAGGGTCGCGCACGATGCCGCCCTTGCCCACCTGGCCGGGCTGCAGTTCGAACTGCGGCTTGACCAGCATCAGCAGCTGGCCGCCGTCCTTCAGCAGCGGCACCAGCGCCGGCAGCACCAGGGTCAGCGAGATGAAGGACAGGTCACCCGTCACCAAGTCGAATTCCGGGATCAGCTGCACGCCCTCGCGCCCCGCAAGGCGTCGGCGCACGGTCGGCAGGCCGCCCTCGGCGCGGGCCCGGGCGCGGGCGGCACGCTCGGCCTTGAAGGCCTCGATCTCGTGCTCCTTGGCGTCGCCGCTGTCGTCGTAGTCGTCGTCGACCAGCCCGCCGTTGCGCATCCAGGCATAGGGCGCCTGCGGCGGTGTCTCGTTGTCTTCCGGGTCGGCCTCGACGCGCTCGGACAGGGCCTCCTCGCAGGCATCGAGCAGCACCTCGGCCGTGAGCGCGCGCGCATTCAGCCCCTCCACGCAGACCACGCGCGCATCGGCGCGCAGCCGCTCGTGCACCTGTGCATGGCCCACATCCACGCCGATCACCTGCGCCGCACCGTGCTGCAGCAGGCAGTCGGTGAAGCCCCCGGTGCTCTGGCCCACGTCCAGGCAGCGCAGCCCGGTCACATCGAGGCCGCTGGCGCGCAGCGCCCCCTCCAGCTTGAGGCCGCCGCGCGAAAGGTACTTTGCCTCGGAGGCATCCAGCAGCTGCACCTCGGCGCCGGCAGGAATGTCGTCGCCATTCTTGGCCACGCGCGTCCACGGCATGGTCGCCGCGAGGCGCCACTGCACCCCGGAGGCGATCAGCCGCTGCGCCTGCGAGCGCGTGGCGGCGTGCCCGCCTTCCACCAAAAAGACGTCTGCGCGCATCGCGCCCCTCCCTTTTTTGCCTTGCAAACACCGCGGGCCGCGCCGCGCACCCGCACGGCGGACGCCACGGTCCGCGGGACGGCAGCGCCCCTGCCTCGCAGCAAGGGCGGGCCGCCCGACTCCGGTTCAGCTCAATAGCGGTAGCTGTCGCTCTTGTACGGCCCGTTCTTGTCCACACCGATATAGGCCGCCTGCTCGTCGGTCAGTTCGGTGAGCATGGCGCCCAGCTTGGACAGCTGCAGCCGCGCGACCTTCTCGTCGAGCAGCTTGGGCAGCACATAGACCTTGCCCACTTCATAGGCGTCGGGGCGCGTGAACAGCTCGATCTGCGCCAGCGTCTGGTTGGCGAACGAGCTGCTCATCACGTAGCTCGGGTGGCCGGTGGCGCAGCCCAGGTTCACCAAGCGGCCCTTGGCCAGCAGGATGATGCGCTTGCCATCGGGGAAGATCACGTGGTCCACCTGCGGCTTGATCTCCTCCCACTGGTACTTTTCCAGCGAGGCGACGTCGATCTCGTTGTCGAAGTGGCCGATGTTGCAGACGATCGCCTGGTCCTTCATCGCGGCCATGTGTTCGTGGCGAATGACGTCCTTGTTGCCGGTCGTCGTCACGAAAATGTCGGCCTTGTCGGCGGCGTATTCCATGGTCACGACGCGGTAGCCTTCCATGGCCGCCTGCAGGGCGTTGATGGGGTCGATCTCGGTCACCCAAACCTGCGCCGACAGCGCGCGCAGCGCCTGGGCCGAGCCCTTGCCCACGTCGCCATAGCCGCAGACCACCGCCACCTTGCCGGCGATCATCACGTCGGTGGCGCGCTTGATGCCGTCCACCAACGACTCGCGGCAACCGTAGAGGTTGTCGAACTTGGACTTGGTCACCGAGTCGTTGACGTTGATGGCGCGAAACAGCAGCGTGCCCTTGGCCGACATCTCGTTGAGGCGGTGCACGCCGGTGGTCGTCTCCTCGGTCACGCCGATGATCTGGGCGCTCTTGCGCGAGTACCAGCTCGGGTCCTCGGCCAGCTTCCTGCGGATCGAGGCAAACAGGATGCGCTCCTCTTCGCTGGCGCCGTTGCCGGCGACGAGCGATGCGTCCTTCTCGGCGCGCTTGCCCAGGTGCATCAGGAGCGTGGCATCGCCGCCGTCGTCCAGGATCATGTTTGGGCCCTCGCCCTCCGAACCCTTCGGGCCGAACTCGAAGATGCGGTGCGTGTAGTCCCAGTAGTCCTCGAGCGACTCGCCCTTGATGGCGAACACCGGCGTGCCGCTGGCGGCAATCGCCGCGGCCGCGTGGTCCTGGGTGGAGAAGATGTTGCACGAGGCCCAGCGCACCGTGGCGCCGAGCGCCTGCAGCGTCTCGATCAGCACGGCCGTCTGGATGGTCATGTGCAGGCTGCCGGCGATGCGCGCGCCCTTGAGCGGCTGCTGGGCGGCGTATTCCTCGCGGATGGCCATGAGGCCGGGCATCTCGGTCTCGGCGATGGCGATCTCGCGGCGGCCCCAATCGGCCAGCGAGAGGTCGGCAATGGCGCAATCGGCCGGGGAGAGGGAGGGGGTGCGAACGTTCATGGCGGCTCCTGGGCGGTTGTGAATGCCACCGGCCGCGATGGGAAGGAGCGCAGGAAAAAGAAGTTCGCTGCCCATCGCACGCCAGGTGGATGAGCGTCGTTGCACGGCGGGCGGACCCGGTCTCCCGAGCCTCACGCCCGCCTCGCCTGGAGGCAAAGGGCGCTGCAACGCTCCTCGGGAAAAGGCCAATTATATTCGAGCCGCCCGGTACAGGCGCAGCGCCAGCAGCCCGGCCGCGCCCAGCAGCGCCAGCGCAAAGCCCACCATGCCCGGCCAGCGGCCGTGCTCCCAGAACCAGCCGCCCACCGAGCCCAGCACGCTCGAGCCCAGGTAGTAGGCCAGCAGGTACAGCGACGAGGCGTGGCCCTTGGCCCTCTGCGCGAGCGCCCCCACCCAGCCACTGGCCACCGCGTGGGCCACGAAGAAGCCGAAGGTCAGCAGGGCGACCCCGGCCAGGACCGGCGCGAGCGGCGTCGCCAGCGTCAGCAGCACGCCGGCGGCCATCAGCAGCACACCGCCCGCCA
>NZ_ALEE01000251.1 GCF_000282995.1 Melaminivora alkalimesophila | reverse complement strand
CCCCCCGCCCGCCAGCACCGGCGCGCGCCCGCGCCGGTCGGCCAGGGCCCCGGCTGCGGGCGAGGCCACCATGCCGAACAGGTAGGCGCCAAAGACCAGCCCGATCTGCGTCTGGCTCAGCCCGTAGGGCGGCAGCGCCAGGCGAAAACCCACGTAATTGAACAGCGACACGAACACGCCCATCAGCAGGAAGGCCGAGGCAAACAGCATCCGCAGCGCCGGCGTGCCCAGGTGCGCGCGCCAGGCGGCTCCGTGGTCCGCCAGCCCAAGGCGCTCGCCCCCCGCCGCGCCGCGCCCGCCCGCGCCGCCCGCAGCGCGCGGCAGCAGCAGCACGAAGCCCACCGCCGCCACCAGCCCGAGCACGCCCACCGTCGCCAGCGCCACGCGCCAGCCCCAGGCATCGGCCAGCATGCCCATGCCGATGCGCCCCGCCATGCCGCCGAAGGCCGTGCCGCCGATGTACAGCCCCATGGAAAAGCCCAGGTCGCGCGGGTGGATCTCCTCGGCCAGGTAGGCCATGGCCACCGCCGGCACGCCGCCCAGCAACACGCCCTCCAGCGCCCGCGCCGCCAGCAGCGCCCCCCAGCCCGGCGCCAGCGCCGCCGCCACGTTGCACAGCGCCGCCAGTGCCATCGAGGCGAACATCAGCCGGCGCTTGTCCCGCCCCTGCGACAGCGCCCCGGCCACGAAGATCGCCACCGCCAGGCTGCCGGTGCTCACCGACAGCGCCAGCGAGCTGCCCGCCGGGCTGAGCGAGAAATGGGCCGCCAACTCGGGCAGCACCGGCTGCACGCAGTACAGCAGCGAGAAGGTGGAAAAGCCCGCGAGGAACAGGGCGAGGCTGATGCGGCGGTAGGCGCTGGTGCCGGCCTGGACCCAGCTGCGGGCGGCCGCTGCGGTGGAAGCTTGGTGCATGGACGTGACTGTGGCACGGCCCGCGCGGCGCGGCGGACAAGCGCCGGTCCGTAGAATTGCGCATTGGTGCCCGCGGCCAGTCCGGCCCGGCACCCGCTCCCCCGCGTGCTGCATCCCTGCGCGCCGCATCCCACCCTGCCTCCACACGCAACGTGTCCTACGCTTCCGAAACGCGGCGCCGCCGCACCTTTGCCATCATCTCCCACCCCGACGCGGGCAAGACCACGCTGACGGAAAAACTGCTGCTGTTCTCCGGCGCCATCCAGATCGCCGGCGCCGTCAAGGGCCGCAAGGCCAGCCGACACGCGACCAGCGACTGGATGGAGATCGAGAAGCAGCGCGGCATCTCGGTGGCCTCGTCGGTCATGCAGATGAGCTACCGCGACCACGTCATCAACCTGCTGGACACGCCGGGCCACAAGGATTTCTCCGAGGACACCTACCGCGTGCTCACCGCCGTCGATTCGGCCCTGATGGTGATCGACGCGGCCAACGGCGTGGAGACGCAGACGCGCCGCCTGATCGAGGTCTGCCGCCAGAGGGACACGCCCATCATCACCTTCGTCAACAAGATGGACCGCGAGGTGCGCGACCCGCTCGATATCCTGGACGAGGTGGAGCGGGAACTGGGTATGCCCTGCTGCCCCATGACCTGGCCGGTGGGCCAGGGCCGGAGCTTCGGCGGCATCATCGACCTGCGCACGCAGAGCATGACCGTCTTCCAGCCCGGCAGCGAGAAGCGCCCGGAAGACTTCGAGGTCATCCCCTTGAGCGAAGCCGACAGGCTGCGCGCGCGCTTCGGCCAGACTTTCGACGATGCGCTGGAGAGCATGGAACTGGCCGTGGGCGCCTCCGCCGAATGGAGTCACGAGCAATTTCTCGCCGCCAAGCTCACGCCCGTGTTCTTCGGCTCGGGCGTGAACAACTTCGGCGTCAAGGAAGTGCTGGACGCGGTGGTCGACATGTCACCGCCCCCGGGGCCGCGCAAGAGCACGCTGCTCGTGAACAAGCAGCCCGTCGAGAAGGTGGTGCATCCCGAAGACCCGGGCTTTGCCGGCGTGGTCTTCAAGGTGCAGGCCAACATGGACGCCAACCACCGCGACCGCATCGCCTTCGTGCGCGTCGCCTCGGGCAAGTACACGCCGGGGATGAAAATGCGCGTGCAGCGCACCGGCAAGGAGCTGCGCCCCACCTCGGTCGTCACCTTCATGAGCCAGCGCCGCGAAGCGGTGGAGGAGGCCTACGCGGGCGACATCGTCGGCTTCACCACGCACGGCGGCGTGCAGCTGGGCGACACCATCACCGACGGCCCGGCCCTGCAGTTCACCGGCCTGCCCTTCTTCGCCCCCGAGATGTTCATGACCGTGGTGCTGAAGAACCCGCTGCGCACCAAGCAGCTGCACGAGGGCCTGATGCAGCTGGGCGAGGAAGGCGCCATCCAGGTCTTCAAGCCCGAGGCCGGCGGCAACATGCTGCTGGGCGCCGTCGGCCAGCTGCAGTTCGAAGTGGTGCAGCACCGGCTCAACACGGAATACAACTGCGACATCCGCCTGGAAGGCTGCCAGTACACGGGCGCGCGCTGGATCACGGCCGACACCCCGGCCGAGCTGCGCGAGTTCGAGAACGCCTACCCCATGCGCATGGCGCGCGACGCGGCAAACACGCTGGCCTTCCTTTGCACCTCGCCGTACGACGTGCGGCTGGCGCAGGAGCGGTTTCCGAAGATCCATTTCCATCCGCTGCGCGAGCATGCGGGGTTGGCGTTGCAGGGGGCCTGATGAACATGAAACCTGCGACCCTCCTGCCTCTTGCCTCCTGGCCGCAGCCCACGCGGGCGCGTGTCACCGGCGTCCTCACCGACATCGACGACACCCTCACCACCGACGGCGCCATCACGCCGGACGCGCTGCAGGCCATGGCCGACCTGAAGGCGGCCGGGCTGCACGTGATCGCCATCACCGGCCGGCCGGTGGGCTGGAGCGAGCCCTTCGCACTCGCCTGGCCGATCGACGCCATCGTCGCGGAAAACGGCGCCGTGGCACTGGTGCGCAACGCCGCCGGGGGCCTGGACAAGCTCTACCAGCAGGACGAACCTACGCGCGCCGCCAACTACGCGCGCATGCAGCAAGTGCTGGCCCACATCGAGGCCACCATCCCCGGGGCGCAGCGCGCCACCGACTCAGCCGGGCGCGAGACCGACATCGCCATCGACCACAGCGAATTCACCCAGCTGTCCGACGCGCAGATCGACAAGGTGGTGCTCGCCATGCGCCACGAGGGCATGCACGCCACGGTGAGCAGCATCCACGTGAACGGCTGGTACGGCGAGCACAACAAGCTCGTGGGCGCGCGCTGGATCGTGCGCGAGCTGCTCGGGCGCACGCTCGACACCGAGATGGACCGCTGGGCCTACGTGGGCGACTCGACCAACGACGCCCTGATGTTCGGCGCCTTCGCCCACAGCATCGGCGTGGCCAACATTGCCCGCTTCGTACCGCACCTGTCGCAGCTGCCGCGCTATGTCACCCAAGGCGAGCGCGGCGCCGGCTTTGCCGAAGTGGCGCGCGCCGTCCTCGCGGCGCAGCAGCACTGACGCCCCGGGCCCGACCGTACAGGCGGCAGGGCCGGACCGCAGCGGCCCGGCCGCAGCCGCGCCTCAGTGCGCCAGGATCTTGTTCAGGAAGTCCTTGGTGCGCGGCTGGCGCGCCTCGGGATTGCCGAAGAACTCGTCCTTCGGGCAGTCCTCCAGGATCTTCCCGCCCACGTCCATGAAAATCACCCGGTCGCTGACCTTGCGCGCAAAGCCCATCTCGTGCGTCACGCACATCATGGTCATGCCTTCGTGCGCCAGCCCCATCATCACGTCCAGCACCTCGCCGACCATCTCCGGGTCGAGCGCCGAGGTCGGCTCGTCGAACAGCATCACGATCGGATCCATCGACAGCGCGCGGGCGATCGCCACCCGCTGCTGCTGACCACCCGAGAGCTGCCCCGGGAACTTGTCCTTGTGCGCCATCAGGCCCACGCGCTCGAGCATCTTCAGGCCGCGCGCGCGCGCGTCGTCCAGGCTGCGCCCCAGCACCTTCACCTGCGCGATGGTCAGGTTCTCCGTCACCGACAGGTGCGGGAACAGCTCGAAATGCTGGAACACCATGCCGACCCGCGAGCGCAGCTTCGGCAGGTTGGTCTTCGGGTCGTGCACCGCCGTGCCATCCACCCAGATCTCGCCCTGCTGGATGGGCTCCAGGGCGTTGATGGTCTTGATCAGGGTGGACTTGCCCGAGCCCGAGGGCCCGCAGACCACCACCACCTCGCCCTTGGCGATGCTCGTCGAGCAGCCGTTGAGCACCTGGAAGCTCCCATACCACTTGGAGACGTTCTTCAGTTCGATCATCTTGTGCATCCTTCCTCAGCGGATGATGGCGATCCTGCGGTGCAGGCGCTTGACCAGCCACGACAGCGCATAGCAGATCACGAAATACAGCACCGCCGCCGCCAGGTAGGCCTCGATGGGCCGCCCGTAGTTCTTGCCCGCGATCTCGAAGCCCTTGAGCATGTCGTAGGCGCCGATCGCATAGACCAGCGAGGTGTCCTGGAACAGGATGATGGTCTGCGTCAGCAGCACCGGCAGCATGTTGCGAAAGGCCTGCGGCAGCACCACCAGCTTCATGTTCTGGCCGTAGGTCATCCCCAGCGCCTGGCCGGCGAAGACCTGTCCGCGCGGGATGGACTGGATGCCGGCCCGCATGATCTCCGAGAAATACGCCGCTTCGAACGCCACGAAGGTGATGACCGCCGAGACTTCCGCCCCGATGGGCCGGCCGATGACCATCGGCACCACCAGGAAGAACCACAGGATCACCATCACCAGCGGGATCGAGCGCATGCCATTCACGTAGACGGTCGCCGGCAGCTCCAGCCACTTGCGCCCCGACAGCCGCATCAGCGCCAGCACCGTGCCCAGGGCGATGCCCCCGAGGGTGGCGACCACCGTCAGGGCCACGCTGAAGTACAGCCCCTTCAGGACGAAGTTCGCGAACAGGTCCCAGGTGAAGAACGACCAGTCGATGTTCAGATTGACCATGTCAGTGCCCTCCCCCGCCGGCCGCGATCAGGCCGGGCACGCGCACGCGGCGCTCGATGAAGGCCATGACACGGTTGATCGCAAACGCCGAGATGACGTACAGGCCGGTCACCGCCAGGTACACCTCCACGCCGCGCGCCGTCTCCTCCTGCGCCTGCATGGCGAACATGGTCAGCTCCGCCACCGACACGGCAAACGCCACCGACGAGTTCTTGAACACGTTCATGGTCTCGCTGGTCAGCGGCGGGATGATGATGCGAAAGGCCATCGGCAGCAGCACGTAGCGGTAGGTCTGCAGCGTGGTGAAGCCCATGGCCAGGCCGGCGTAGCGCTGGCCGCGCGGCAGCGCCTGGATGCCCGAGCGCACCTGCTCGGCGATGCGCGCCGAGGTGAAGAAGCCCAGGGCGAAGACCACCAGCACGAAGCCCGGCAGCGACTTCATCGCCGGGAAGATCGCCGGCACCACGTGGTACCACAGGAAGATGTGGACCAGCAGCGGGATGTTGCGAAACAGCTCGACCCAGGCGTTGCCCAGGCGCACCACCCACGGCCGGCCCTCGAGCGTGCGCAGCGTGCCGACGAGCGAGCCCACGACCAGCGCGATCGCCAGCGACAGGATGGACACGGACACGGTCCAGCCCCAGGCCGACAGCATCCAGTCCAGGTAGGTCACGTCGCCGCCCTTGCCAAAGCAGCTCGCCCCCACCTCCATGGTGATGGTGTCCTGGCAGAACACCTGCCATTCCCAGTTCATAGGAACACCCTTTCAAGTACGTTCTTGGAGACCTGCTGCCGGCCCGCAGGCTGCCGGCAACGAAAAACGCCCCTTCCTCCCCGCCGTGACGGCCGGAAGGAGCGAGGGGCGTGGGCGCCGGATCCAGGCCTTACTTGATCTCGTAGGACTCCATGGGCTTGTCGTTCGGGTTGGCCCAGGCCTCCTTGGTGGCCTCCGACAGCGGCAGGCCGATCTTCACGTTGTTCGGCGGGATCGGCTGCATGAACCACTTGTCATACAGCTTGGCGAGCGAGCCGTCGGCGATCTGGCGCTTGATGGAGTCGTCCACCGCCTTCTTGAAGGCGGGGTCGTCCTTGCGCATCATGCAGGCGATGGGCTCGACCGACAGCACCTCGCCGACGATCTTGAAGTCCTGCGGGTTCTTGGATTTGGAGATGTTGGCCGCCAGGATCGAGCCGTCCATGATGAAGGCGTCGGCGCGGCCGGTCTCCAGCATCAGGAAGCTGTCGGCGTGGTCCTTGCCCATGACTTCCTTGAAGTTCAGGCCCTCGGCGCGCTTGTTCTTGCGCAGCGTCTGCACCGAGGTGGTGCCGGTGGTGGTGACGATGGTCTTGCCGTTCAGGTCCTTGATGCCGGTGATGCCCGAGTTGGCGTTCACTGCGATGCGCACCTCCTCCACGTAGGTGGTGACGGCAAAGGCCACTTCCTTCTGTCGCGCCAGGTTGTTGGTGGTGGAGCCGCACTCCAGGTCGACCGTGCCGTTGGAGACCAGCGGGATGCGGTTCTGGGAGGTCACGGGCTGGTACTTGATCTCCAGCTTCGGCAGGCCGAGCTGCTTCTGGATGTCGTCGGCGATGCGTTCGCCCATCTCCGTGTGGAAGCCCACGTACTTGCCGCCGCCCAGGGTGTAGCCCAGGCCCGAGGATTCGCGCACGCCCAGGGTGATGGCGCCCGAGGACTTGATCTTGGCTAAGGTGTCGCCGGCCTGCGCGAAGGCGGTGCCTGCGGCGAGCAAGGTGATGGCGGCTGCCAGCAGATGTTTTTTCATGAAGTTCTCCTTGTGGGTGAAGCGGGAAACCGAGCCGCTCGTGCGCCATGGCGGGCCCGC
>NZ_ALEE01000250.1 GCF_000282995.1 Melaminivora alkalimesophila | reverse complement strand
GGGCCCGCCGCGCCGGCCGGCCGGGGCGCACTGCAATTCGTTCGCGCGGGTATTGTGCGCGCAGACCGGGCCCAGGGACTAGAGTGTTTCCACGTGCATGGCGTCGGCCTCAGCGCGCGCCCTGATCGGTGTGTGCGGCCAGGTAGTCCCACAGCGCCAGTGCCACGGTCTTGGCGCGCTCCCGGCGGGCCGGCTTTTCCCGGTAGGCGCGCACTTCCATGGTCTCCTGCAGCGGCGGCATGCCCGGCGCCACCGCGCTTACCAGCTTGCGCGCGCGCAGCTCCTTCTTCACCGCGCTGTAGGGCAGGAAAGCCACCCCATGGCCTTCGAGCGCCATGGCCTTCAGGCCTTCCGCCATGTCGGTCTCGTACACCCGGTCCAGGTGGATCGGCGTCTCTGCCTGCTTGAGGATCAGTTCCGTCACCCGCCCCAGGTAGGCACCCGGGGCATAGCCCAGGTAGGGCAGCGGCTCGCCCGGGCGGCCGGGCAGCAGGTGCAGCGGCTGGCCGTCGGCGCCCGGCCTGGTGTAGGGGGCCAGCGGCTCCTGGCCGAGCGTCAGCATCTCGTAGCGTTCGGGGTCGAGCTGGATCGGCTGCGAGGCGTGGTAGTAGGCGATCAACAGGTCGCAGCCCCCTTCCACCAGGCGCATCACGGCGTCGTGCACATTGAGCGCGATCAGGCGGCTCTTGAGCGGCCCGAAGCCCGCACGCAGCCCGCTCACCCAGGCCGGAAAGAAGGTGAAGGCCAGCGTGTGCGGCACGGCGAACTCGACCATGTCGCTGCGCGTGCTGGAGTGGGCGCGCATCACGGCGCGGGTGTTCTGCAGCGCCTGCAGCACTTCCAGCGCCTGCTCGTACAGCGTGGTGCCCGCCGCCGTCAGGCTGGTGGGGTAGGAACTGCGGTCCACCAGATCGGTGCCGGCCCAGGCCTCCAGCGCCTGGATGCGGCGCGAGAACGCCGGTTGCGTCACGTGGCGCAGCTGCGCCGAGCGGCTGAAGCTGCGCGTCTCGGCCAGGCTGACGAAGTCCTCAAGCCATTTGGTTTCCATGGCAGCCATTATCCTTGTGCAGGCAGTCCGGTTAGCGCCTCGCCACTTGCGGGGCCCCCGGCGACGCAGCGGCCGCCCTCCTCGGCAAGCCTGCCCCGTTAGGAAGCAGGCTGGGCGCCGCCGTGGCGCTGCAGCGCCCACATCTGCGCGTAGCGCCCGCCCGCCGCCAGCAGCGCGGCGTGCGTGCCGCGCTCGACGATGCGCCCGGCGTCCATGACCAGGATCTCGTGCGCATCGACCACCGTGGACAGGCGGTGCGCGATCACCAGCGTGGTCTTGCCCTGCGCGACGGCGCGCAATTCCGCCTGGATGGCGCGCTCGTTGGCCGAATCCAGCGCGCTGGTCGCCTCGTCGAAGATCAGGATCGGCGGGTTCTTCAGCAGCGTGCGGGCGATCGCCACGCGCTGCTTTTCACCACCGGACAGTTTCAGGCCGCGCTCGCCCACCATGGTCTCGTAGCCCTTGGGCTGGGCGGCAATGAAATCGTGGATGTGCGCCGCGCGCGCCGCCTGCTCGACTTCCGCCTGCGTGGCCTCGGGGCGGCCGTAGGCGATGTTGTAGGCCACCGTGTCGTTGAACAGCACCGTGTCCTGCGGCACGATGCCGATCGCCCGGCGCAGCGATTGCTGCGTCACGCCGCGGATGTCCTGGCCATCCACGGTGATCCGGCCCGCCTGCACGTCGTAGAAGCGAAACAGCAGCCGGCCGAGCGTGCTCTTGCCCGCGCCCGAGGGCCCAACCACCGCCACCGTCCGGCCGGCCGGGATCTCGAAGCTCAGGCCCTGCAGGATCGGCCGCGCCGGCTCGTAGGCGAAGTGCACATCCTCGAAGCGCACGGTGGGCGCGCGGGGCAGCTCCAGCGGCTGCGCATCCGGCGCATCGGCGATCTCCTGCTCGCGGTCCATCAGCGTGAACATCTTGTCCAGGTCGGTGAGGTTCTGCTTGATTTCGCGGTACACCACGCCCAGGAAGTTCAGCGGGATGTAGATCTGGATCATGAAGGCGTTGACCATCACCAGGTCGCCCAGCGTCAGCCGGCCGTCCGCCACGCCCTGCGTGGCCCGCCACAGGATCGCCACCAGCGCGACAGCGATGATCAGCTGCTGGCCGCCGTTGAGCAGGCTGAGCGTGCTGCGGCTCTTGAGCTGCGCGCGCCGCAGCCGCTCCAGGCTCTCGTCATAGCGGCGCGCCTCGAAGGCCTCGTTGTTGAAGTACTTGACGGTCTCGTAGTTCAGCAGCGAATCCACCGCCTTGGTGTGGGCGGCCGAATCGAACTGGTTCGCCTGGCGCCGGAACTGGATGCGCCATTCCGTCACCCACACCGTCCAGCCCACGTACAGCACCAGCGCCGCCAGCGTGATCACGGCGAACCAGGCGTCGAAGCGGCTTGCCAGGATGGACAGCACCAGCAGCACCTCCACGAAGGTGGCGGCGATGTTGAACAGCGCGAACGACACCAGCGACTCGATGCCGCGCACGCCGCGCTCGATGTCGCGCGTCATGCCGCCGGTCTGGCGCTCCAGGTGAAAGCGCAGCGACAGGCCGTGCAGGTGCTCGAAGGTCCTGAGCGCGATCGCCCGTGCCGCGCCGTGCGTCGCCTTGGCGAAGACCAGCTCGCGCAGCTCGTTGAACAGCGAGTTGCCGAAGCGCAGCGCGCCGTAGGCCAGCAGCAGCCCGACCGGCACCACCAGCAGCGCGGCCGTGCTGCCGGGCGGGAGGGTCATGGCGTCGATCAGTTTTTTCAGCAGCAGCGGCACGCCCACGTTCGACAGCTTGGCCGCCACCATGAAGGCGATGGCCGCCGCCACGCGCCATTTGTACTGCCACAGGTAGGGCAACAGGCGGGCGAGCGTCGCCCAGTCGGAGCGGGCCGCAGGGTCGGCGTCGGGCAGGGGAAGGGGAGCGGAGCCGGAACGGCGCATGGGCAGGGGAAGGGAGGGAGGAAACAGGCAGGGCGGCATGGCCGGACACGGCCAGGCGCCCATTGTGGCCCCGTGGCCCGGCACGTGCAGGCAGCCAGCGCTGCGCTCACTTGCAGGATAATGCGAGGTTTTGCACCCCCTGCCTTCGCCATGACCGCACCGACCCCCGACCATCCCTGCCACCAGTTGCCCAGCGACAAGGAGCTGGTCCTCAAGGTGATCCCCATGCCCGCCGACACCAACGGCAACGGCGACATCTTCGGGGGCTGGGTCATGGCCCAGGTGGACCTGGCGGGCTCGGTGCTGCCGGCGCGCCACATCCAGGGGCGCATGGCGACCGTCGCCGTGAACGAGTTCGTCTTTCGCCAACCGGTGCGCGTGGGCGACCTGCTGTCGTTCTTTGCCGAGGTCACGCGCATCGGCAACACCTCCATCACGGTGGAGGTGGAGGTCTACGCCGAGCGCATCCGCGCGCAGGGCCAGTACGTGAAGGTTACAGAGGCACGCCTGACCTACGTGGCGCTGGACGACAACGGGCGCCCGCGCCCCATCCCGAAGGCGGCCGCCCGCGCGTCCTGAGCGGCGGCCCGGACAGGGGCCGCCCCATGCGCCCGCCGCCGGCTCAGGCGGTCGCCAGCTCTTGGGCGGCGGCCGGGCGGCGCGCCGGCTCGGCCTCGGCGGCGCC
>NZ_ALEE01000249.1 GCF_000282995.1 Melaminivora alkalimesophila | reverse complement strand
GGCCTCGGCGGCGCCCTGCGGCGCGCGTGCGGGGCCACTACCGGAGCCGCTGCCGGTCCCGACGGAGATTTCGCCCGTGAGCTGCCCGCCCTCCTCGATCACCACCTTGCCGTAGCGGATCTTGCCGCTGACCCGGCCCGAGCCGAAGATGACCAGCTTCTCGCGCACCGTCAGCTGGCCGTCGAACTGGCCGTGGATCTCGGCGATGTCGATCTCGGCGCAGCCCTTGAAGGCGCCCTGTTCGGCGATGTGGATCACGCGCGAGTCCATGGTCGCCTCCACCGTGCCTTCCACCACCAGGGTGTCGCAGTCGGTGATCTCCACGCCCTTGAGCTTGATGTTCGGGCCGACGGTCAGCTTGCTGCCGCCGGAGGGCGTGGTGGACTCGGCCGGCGCGGCAGCGGCCGCTGCGGGTGCGGCCGGCTCGCTGTGGCGCGCGGCCAGGCTGCCGGCGCCCCCGCCGAGCACGGACGAGGCGGATTGGCGCGCCGCGGGGCCGTCACCGGAGCGCAGGGAAGAAGGGGTAGCGGGGTGATTGGTCGGGGCGCTGCTGTCGCGCCGGCCAAAGAAAGGGTTTTGCACGGCCATCGGTACTCCTGAAACAACAGCGCCGATGCTAGGCGCCGCCCCGCGGCAAGGGTTATGCAGGCGGCAAGAGGAGTAACCAAAGCGCTCGGTCGTTGCATGCGCTTGCAGCCTTTGCAGCGGCACACAGGGGCCGGGCGCGCGGGCCCAGGCGCGGTTTCACGAGACGATATAGGCGGCTGCCCCGGTGGCCAGCAACTCGCCTTCGGGACCCAGGAATTCCATGCGTGTGTTCGCCACGCGTGACCCCAGGCGCAGCACCTGCCCGTGCAGCACGAAATGGCTGCCGATGGCCGGGCGCAGGTAGTCCACGCGCAGGTCGATGGTGCCCAGGCGCGCAAAGCGCTGCAGCCGCGCCAGCGGCGCATCCTGCATGTGCTTGGCGCCGATGGCGGCCATGGCGGCCAGTCCGCCCATGGCGTCCAGCCCGGCGCTGATGACGCCGCCATGCAAGCGGTTGTAGGCGAAATGCCCCACCAGCTCGGGCCGCATGTCGATGCGCGCCGCCACCCGCTCGGGCAGCACCTCGGTGACGTTCAGGCCCAGCACGCGGTTGAAGGCCACGCGCTGCTCGAAAATCTCCTTGAGCCCCGCAATGAACTCCGGCTCGAAGGCCAGCGGCGCGGCCTGCGCGGCCTGCGGCTTCAGCATCGGCTGAAATCCGGGTGGCGCTTCTCCAGGAAGGCGCTGAAGGCTTCGCGCGCGGCCGGGCCGGCCATCAGGCGGGCGAAGCTCGCGCCCTCCTCGCGCATGCGCTCGCGTACCTGGGCCGCCTGGCCGGCCTTCATCAGACGCTTGGTCTCGATCAGCGCACTCAAGGGCTTGGCGGCCAGCTTCTTCGCCTGGGTCTGCGCCAGCAGGTTGCACTCGGCCGGCGGCACCACGCGGTTGACCAGCCCGACCTCCAGCGCCGCCTCGGCCAGGAAGGGCTCACCCAGCAGCAGCGCCTCGGCCGCGCGGTGGTAGCCCAGCATCTGCGGCAGCAGCAAGCTGGAGGCCGCCTCCGGGCACAGGCCCAGGTTCACGAAGGGCAGCGAGAAGGCCGCGTTGTCGCCGGCGTAGACCAGGTCGCAGTGCAGCAGCATGGTGGTGCCGATGCCCACGGCCGGGCCGCACACCGCCGCCACCAGCGGCTTGGGAAACGCCGCCAGCGCGCGCAGGAAGCGCCACACGGGCCGCTCCTCCTCGTCCTGGGCGGCGCCCTGGGCGGACTGCTTGAGGAAGTCGGCGATGTCGTTGCCGGCGCTGAAGATCGCCATGTCGCCCTGGAAGACCACGCAGCGCACGCCGGCGTCGGCCTCGGCCGCTTCCAGCGCATCGGCCATGGCGGCGTACATGGCCTCGGTGATGGAATTTTTCTTGTCCACCCGGTTGAAGGTGATGGTCGTCACACCTTCCTCGGTGTGGACCAGGATGTCCTGGGCGGGGCGGTCCGTGCGCGTGTTCATGGTGCGGTCATTCCTTGTAGTAGACGATCTGGTGGGTGGTGGCCAGCAGCGTGCCGGCCTCGTTCCACAGCTGGCCGGTCTGGTCGAAGAAGCCGTTGTGGAAGGCCTGCGCGCGCGCCTGCCCCAGGAGCGGTGCATCGCCGGTGCGCGCCAACAATTCGGCGCCGGCGTGGAAGTACACGGTCATGGAGACGGTGCCTGCGGGCACGCGCAGCGCGCGGCGGCGCCAGATGCGCGGGTAGAACACGTCGGCCAGCGCCGCCAGGGAGGGAAAGTCCAGCGGCCGTGCCGGCGCGTCGCGCACCCACAGCTGCGTGGTGCTGTCGTGCTCGCTGCCGTCCCATTGCGCCGGCAGCATGCCGGCCACCGGGCGCATCTCGTAGCGCTGGAGCCACTGCACCGGAAAGACCGGCGGCACCGGCGCACATTCGGCCCAGCCGGGTACCTCGGGCATGGGCAGGTCGGCGCCGCTCCAGGTCTCGCGCCGCTGGGCGGTGAGCACGGTGGCGGTGGTCGCCACCTGCGGCGCGCCGCCGTCCGCGCCGGCCTGCAGCACGCTGATGGTCCAGTGCTGGGTGGAGCGGGTGGTGCGCACGGGCGTGGCCTCGACGGTGAAGGCGCCCTCGGCGAGCGCGGCGGCGTAGTTCACCGTCAGCGCCACCGGCTCGCCCAGCAGGTCCGGGTGGCGCATTACCGCCTCCAGCACGAGGGCGGCGGTCAGGCCGCCATAGGGGCCGACCATGTTCCAGTAGGCCTGGGTGATCCGGCCCTGGTAGCGGCCGGGCCCCGTGCCCTCGAGGGCCAGCGCCTGGTCCAGGGGATGGAGGGCGGCCGTGGGTGTGGAGGAAGTCTGCATGTCGGTCATGGGGTGCGAGTGTGCCCGCAGTGCGGACGGGGTGGCGTCATGCCGGCGACGCGGCGCTGGCCTGCGCCTCGGCGAACTGCGCCAGCTGCTGCGCCGCGCGCGGCCAGAGCGTGTCGGCAAAGCCCTCGCGAAAGAAGCCGAAGTGGCCGATGCGCCGGGCGCCCACGTCCTGCGGGGCGATGCGCTCGATCGCGCGCGGCGCGTTGGCGTACAGCGCGAGCAGCGCCTCGGTGCCCGCCAGGGTCATCATCTCGTCGTCCACCATGCTCCAGGCATGGACAGGGAAGCGCACCTCGGCGTAGCTGCGCTCGGCCGCCGGTCCCTCGGCGCCGACGCTGTAGCGCGGGTGCAGGCACCAGCGGCGCCACTGCAGCGCCACCTCGCGCGGCAGATCGCCGACGGCGCGCAGCCGTCGCCCCGGAAAATAGCCGCACAGGCGCACCGATGCCGGCACCAGCACGTGCCAGAAGAACGGCATCAGCCGGCGCAGGCGCGGCGCGTTCTGGCGCCAGTAGCCGCTGCCGG
>NZ_ALEE01000248.1 GCF_000282995.1 Melaminivora alkalimesophila | reverse complement strand
TAGCCGCTGCCGGCGGCCACGGCGAGCAGACCGGCAACGCGGTGTTTCTCCTGCAGCAGCCCGGGCAGCTGCGCACCCAGGCTGTGGCCGACCAGCAACAGCGGGCGGCCCGGCAACGCCTCGGCCGCATGGGCGATGACGGCGTCGTAGTCGCGCGCCCAGTCGTGCAGGTCGGCGCACACGGCGCGCATGGGGCCGTGCAGCGAAGCGCCCTGGCCGCGGTAGTCGAAGGTGCTGACCGCCCAGCCCTGCTCGGCCAGCCACTGGGCGAAGCGGGCGTAGAAGCCCTGCGGCACGCCAAAGGCCGCGCCGATGACCACGCTCGCGCGCGGCGGCGCACCGTCCGGGGGCAGGTAGCGGCGCACGGCCAGCGGATGGGCGGCACCGGGCACGGGCAGGGCAAGCTGCTGCATGGTGTCTCCTGAAACCACCCTCCCCCGTGGGCGCGAGGGAAGGCAGCGGCCCGAAGGCTCAGACGCGCTCGAAGATGCCGGCCGCGCCCTGCCCCATCCCGACGCACATGGTGACCATGCCGTACTTGAGGTTCTTGCGGCGCAGCGCGTGCACCACGGTGGCCGAGCGGATCGCGCCGGTGGCGCCCAGCGGGTGGCCCAGCGCAATGGCGCCGCCCATGGGGTTGACCTTCTCCTGGTCCAATCCCAGCGACTGGATCACCGCCAGCGACTGCGCGGCAAAGGCCTCGTTCAGCTCGTACCAGTCGATGTCCTCCTGCTTCAGGCCGGCATAGCGCAACGCCGCCGGGATCGCCTCGATCGGGCCGATGCCCATGATGGCCGGCGGCACGCCGCGGCTGGCGTAGCTGACGAAGCGCGCCAGCGGCGTGAGGCCAAAGCGCTTGACCGCCGCCTCGCTCGCCAGGATCAGCGCACCGGCGCCGTCGCTGGTCTGCGAGCTGTTGCCCGCCGTGACCGAGCCGCGCGCGGCAAACACCGTGCGCAACCTGGCCAGGCCCTCCATCGAGGTGTCGGGGCGCGGGCCCTCGTCCAGGTCCACGGTGCGGGTCTGCTTCGCGACCTCGGCGCTCTCCAGGTCGACGCTGCGCTCCGTTACCTCGATGGGCGTGATCTCGTCCTTGAACTCGCCTGCCTGCTGCGCGGCGATCGCCCGGCGGTGCGATTCCAGCGCGAAGGCATCCTGCGCCTCGCGCGAGACCTTCCACTGCTGCGCCACCTTCTCGGCCGTGAGGCCCATGCCGTAGGCGATGCCCACGTCGCCATCGCGCTCGAAGATGGACGGCGACAGCGAGGGGTTGTTGCCCATCATGGGCACCATGCTCATGCTCTCCACGCCGGCGGCGATCATCACGTCGGCCTCGCCCACGCGGATGCGGTCCGCCGCCATGGCCACGGCCGACAGGCCCGAGGCGCAGAAGCGGTTCACGGTGATGCCGCCCACGCTGGTCGGCAGACCGGCGAGCACGGCGCCGATGCGCGCCACGTTCAGGCCCTGCTGCGCCTCGGGGATGGCGCAGCCGCAGATCACGTCCTCAATGGCCTGCGGGTCCAGGCCAGGGGCCTGTGCCAGCGCCGCCTTCAGGATGGTGGCCAGCAGGTCGTCCGGCCGGTAGTTGCGGAAATAGCCCCGGTGCGAGCGGCCGATGGGCGTGCGCGTCGCGGCGACGATGTAGGCGTCTTGAATCTGTTTCATGGTTGTGTCTTCCCTTGTGCGACGCCGTCAGTTGCGCACCGGCTTGCCGGTGCTCAGCATGCCCAGGATGCGCTCCTGCGTCTTGGGGTGCTCGATCAGCGTGCAGAACGCGCGGCGCTCGAGCTGCATGAGGTATTCCTCGCTCACCAGCGTGCCGGCATCGACGTCGCCGCCGCAGACCACCTCGGCGATCATGGTGGCGATGCGCTGGTCGTGCTCGCTGATGAAGCCGCCGTCGCGCATGTTGGTCAGCTGGCCGCGGATGGTGGCGATGCCGCTGCGCCCCGCCACGGGGAACAGGCGCTTCATGGGCGCGCGCCAGCCGGCCATGCTCATGCAGCGCGCCTCGTTCACAGCGACGAACAGCAGCTCGTCCTTGTGCGGCACGATGATGTCGTCATCGAGCAGGTAACCGAGCTTCCTGGACTCCAGCGCGCTGGTGCCCACCTTGGCCATGGCGGCCGCCGTGAAGCCCTCGGTCAGGAAATGCAGCAGATCCTTGTCGGTGGACTTGGCGGCATTTTCGGCCGCGCGGCGGGCGATGTAGGTCAGGCCGCCCGCGCCCGGCACCAGGCCCACGCCCACTTCCACCAGGCCGATGTAGCTCTCCATGTGGGCCACGCGGCGCGCGCTGTGGATGGCCAGCTCGCAGCCTCCCCCCAGCGCCATGCCGTGGATGGCGGAGATCACCGGCACCTGGGCGTAGCGCAGGCGCAGCATCAGGTTCTGCAGCTCCTGCTCGACGCCCTCGATGGCGGCGATGCCCGCGACCACATAGGCCGGCATGGTGGCCTGCAGGTCGGCGCCCACCGAGAACGGCGCATCGCCCGACCAGATGACCAGCCCTTCGTACTCGCGCTCGGCCAGCTCCAGCGCCTCGGTCAGGCCTTCCATGACGTCCGGGCTGATGGCGTGCATCTTGCTCTGGATGCTGGCGATCAGCACGCGCCCGCCGGCCGGGCAGACTTCCTTGTCCAGCGTCCAGACGCGCAGCGCGTCGGAGTTGCTGATGGTGGTGCCGGCCGTGCGCCAGTCGGGCAGGTTGTCCTCGCCCAGCAGTTTTTCCGGGAAATACTGGCGCTCGTACACCGGCAGCTGACGGCGCGGCACGAACTTGCCACGGGCCGGGCTCCACGAGCCCTGCGCCGTGTGCACGCCGCCGGCATCCGCCACCGGGCCCTTGAAGACCCACTCGGGCAGTGGCGCCTTCGACAGCGCCTTGCCGGCGGCTATGTCCTCCTGGATCATCTTCGCCACTTCCAGCCAGCCGGCCTCTTGCCACAGCTCGAAGGGCCCCTGCTTCATGCCGAAGCCCCAGCGCATCGCCTGGTCCACGTCGCGTGCGGTATCGGCTATTGTTGCCAGGTGCACGGCCGCGTAGTGAAAGCTGTTGCGCAGGATCGCCCACAGGAACTGGCCCTGCGGCCCCTCGGCGTTGCGCAGGAGCTTCAGGCGCTCGGCGGCGGGCCTCTTCAGCATGCGGCCATAGACCTCGTCGGCCTTTTGGCCGGCGGGCACGTATTCCTCGCTGTCGAGCTCGAAGCGCAGGATGTCGCGGCCCACCTTCTTGTAGAAGCCCGCCTTGGTCTTCTGGCCCAGGTGGCCGAGCTCGATCAGCTTCTGCAAAACCGGGGGCGTGCCGAAGCTGTCGTAGAACGGGTCGGTCTCGATGCTCAGGTTGTCCTGCAGCGTCTTGATGACGTGCGCCATGGTGTCGAGCCCCACCACGTCGGCGGTGCGGAAGGTGCCCGAGCTGGCGCGGCCCAGCTTCTTGCCCGTCAGGTCATCCACCACGTCGAAAGTCAGACCGAAGTTCTCGACCTCCTTCATGGTGGACAGCATCCCGGCGATGCCCACGCGGTTGGCGATGAAGTTGGGCGTGTCGTGCGCGCGCACCACGCCCTTGCCCAGGCCCGTGGTCACGAAGGCTTCGAGCTGGTCCAGCACCTCGGGGTTGGTGGTCGGCGTGTTGATCAGCTCGACCAGCACCATGTAGCGCGGCGGGTTGAAGAAGTGGATGCCGCAAAAGCGCGGGCGCAGGCCCTCGGGCAGCGCCTCCGACAGCTTGGTGATCGACAGGCCCGAGGTGTTGCTCGCAAGAAGAGCGTGCTTGGCCACATGCGGCGCGATCTTCGTGTACAGGTCCAGCTTCCAGTCCATGCGCTCGGCGATCGCCTCGATCACCAGGTCGCAGTCCTTGAGCAGGTGCATGTGCTCCTCGTAGTTCGCCGCCTCGATCAGGTCGGCGTCGTCCGCCACGCCCAGGGGCGAGGGCTTGAGCTTCTTCAGGTTGGCGATGGCCTTCGTGACGATGCCGTTCTTCGGACCTTCCTTGGCAGGCAGGTCGAACAGCACCACCGGCACCTTCACGTTGACGAGGTGGGCGGCGATCTGCGCGCCCATCACGCCCGCGCCGAGCACGGCGACTTTTCTGACGTTGAATCGGGACATGGTTTGCTAGGGATGAGGAATGGGTTACTGCACGCGCTGCCAGGTCTGCGTGCGGCCGAAGGGGCCGATGGAGCCGCGCACTTCGAGCTTCTGCCCCCCTTCGATGGGCGTGAGGCGCAGCGTGTACTGTTTGCCGTTCTCGGGATCGAGGATCTTGCCGCCCTCCCACACGTCCTTGCCCTCGGCCTTCTTCGCGCCGGTGATGATGGGCAGGCCCACCATGGGCTGGTCCTTGAGCGCGTCCTTGCACTCCACGCACTTGGCGGCCGGGTCGGCGTCCTTGCGCAGCAGCTTCTCGATGCGCCCTTCGAGGATGCCGTCCTGCTCGGAGATGCGGATCTCCGACTTGGCCTCGCCGGTCTTGTCGTCCATGCTGCGCCACAGGCCCACGGGACTCATCTGGGCCCAGGCGGGGACGGCGACGGCTGCGAGAAGAAGGGTTGCAAGTGCTTTGTTCATGGCGGCTCCAGGATCGAAAAGAGGTCTTCGGGAAGGGAGGGCCCTCCGCCCGCGCTGGTGCGGGCGGGGGCAGGTGCCACTATCAGGCCAGTGCCGCGTCCGTGTCCATCAGCACCTTGGCGCCGGCGCGCGCCGTGCGCATCAGCGTGTGGACCTCGGGGAACAGCTTGGCGAAGTAGAAGCGCGCCGTCTGCAGCTTGGCCACGTAGAACGGGTCGGTGTTGCCGGCCTCGATCGCGCGCAGCGCCACCTGCGCCATGCGGGCGAACATGTAGCCGAACACCAGGTGGCCGGCCACGCGCAGGTAGTCCACGGCGGCAGCGCCCACCTCGTCGGGGTTCTGGAAACCGCGGAAGCCGATCTCGGTGGTGAACTTCGTCATCTGGTCGCCGAGGTAGGCGATCGGGTTGATGAACTCGGCCATCTTCTCGTTCACGCCTTCTTCCTGCACCAGCTGGCCGACCAGCTTGCCGAATTTCTTGAGCGTCGCGCCGTTGTTGCCCAGCACCTTGCGGCCCAGCAGGTCCAGCGACTGCACGGTGTTGGTGCCTTCATAGATCATGTTGATGCGGTTGTCCCGCACGAACTGCTCCATGCCCCATTCCTTGATGTAGCCGTGGCCGCCGAAGACCTGCATGCAGGCGTTGGTCGCCACGTGGCCGTTGTCGGTGATGAAGGCCTTGACGATCGGGGTCAGCAGGGCCACCAGCTCGTCCGAGTCCTTCCTCACCTTCTCGTCGGGGTGGTGGTGCGCCTTGTCCAGCAGCAGCGTGCAGAAGATCTGCAGCGCGCGCGCGCCTTCGGCGTAGGCCTTGGCAGTCAGCAGCATCTTGCGCACGTCGGGGTGCACGATGATGGGATCGGCTTCCTTGTCCTTGGCCTTGGTGCCCGACAGGCTGCGCATCTGCAGGCGGTCCTTGGCATAGGCCAGCGCGTTCTGGAAGGCGACTTCGGTGAGACCCAACGACTGGTTGCCAACCCCCAGGCGGGCGGCGTTCATCATCACGAACATGGCGGCCAGGCCCTTGTTGGGTTCACCCACCAGCGTGCCGATGGCGCCGTCGATGGCGATCTGCGCCGTGGCGTTGCCGTGGATGCCCATCTTGTGCTCCAGGCCCGTGCAGAAGATCGGGTTGCGCTCGCCCAGCGAGCCGTCGGCGTTCACCTTGAACTTCGGCACCACGAACAGGCTGATGCCCTTGCTGCCCTTGGGCGCGTCGGGCAGGCGGGCCAGCACCAAATGCACGATGTTGGAGGTGAAGTCGTGCTCGCCGGCGCTGATGAAGATCTTGTTGCCGGTGATCTTGTAGGTGCCATCGGCCTGGGGCTCGGCCTTGGTGCGCAGCAGGCCCAGGTCGGTGCCGCAGTGCGGCTCGGTCAGGCACATGGTGCCGGTCCACTCGCCGCTGACCAGCTTGGGCAGGTAGGTCTTCTTCTGCTCGTCGGTGCCGTGCGCCAGCAGCGCCTCGTAGGCGCCGTGCGACAGGCCGGGGTACATGGTCCAGGCCTGGTTGGCGCTGTTGAGCATCTCGTACAGGCACTGGTTCACGGTGTGCGGCAGGCCCTGGCCGCCGAATTCCGTGGCGCACGACAGCGCCGGCCAGCCGCCCTCCACGTACTGCCGGTAGGCCTCCTTGAAGCCCTTCGGGGGCGTGACCTCGTGCGTCTGCACGTCCAGCTTGCAGCCTTCCTCGTCGCCGCTGATGTTCAGCGGGAAGATCACGCCGGCGGCGAACTTGCCGGCCTCCTCCAGCACGGCGTTGATGGTGTCCTGGTCCACCTCGGCGTGCGCCGGCATGGCCTGGAACTCGTCGGTGACCTTGAACACTTCGTGCATCACGAATTGCATGTCGCGCAGCGGGGGCGTGTAGATGGGCATGGGTGCACTCCTGGGAAAGAAACGGTGGAAGGAAGAAGAAAAATGGAAAACGGGGGCGCCTGCTCAGCTTCCGTAGCGCGCCAGGATGTGGTCGAAGCCGCGCCGGGCGCGCTCGACCGAGCCCGGCGTCTTCAGCAGCCGCGCCTCGTAGTGCAGCGCCAGGATCAGGCCGTGGATCTCGAACAGCATCTGGTCGGGATCGGTGTCGCCGCGCAGCTGGCCACATTCCTTGCACTGCACGATGGCGCGCCGCATCGCCGCCATCCAGGTCGAGACCGAGCCCACCAGCGCATCGCGCACCGGGCCCTCGCGGTCGTCGAACTCCACGGCGCCGCTGATGTAGATGCAGCCCGAATCGATCTCGATCGAGGTGCGCAGCATCCAGTGGTCGAACATCGAGCGCAGGCGCGGCAGCCCGCGCGGCTCGGCCATCGCGGGGTAGAAGACTTCCTGCTCGAAGCGCTGGTGGTACTCGCGCACCACGGAGATCTGCAACTCCTCGCGCGAGCCGAAGTGGGCAAACACGCCCGACTTGCTCATCCCCGTGGCCTCCGCAAGGGCTCCGATGGACAGGCCTTCCAGCCCGATCTGCGAAGCCAGGCCCAGGGCCGCGTCGATGATCGCCGTCTTGGTCTGCTGGCCCTTGTGCAGGGCGCGGCCGTCGCGCGCATCGGCGCGCGCGGCCTTGGAACGGGTGGGGGACCGGGACTCTGGCATGGGTCAATAAAACGAACGATCGTTCTATTTTGCACAAAAGTCCAGCCCAGCGCCAGCCCCCTGGCGCACGCGCAGGTGCTCTTTGGGGTAAACCCGGACCGCGCTACAGCAGCAACGCCAGCGCCTCTTCCCACTGCGCCGTCGGCGCCTGCCGGAAACCCGAACGCACATAACGCTGCAGCCGCCCGCGCAGCCAGTCCACCAGCAGCGCCGCGCGCAGCTGGGCGGTGGCCATGGGCGTGGCCGCGCCGGCCGCCTGCAGGGCCAGGCGCAGCTCCTGGCGCAACTGCGCCTCCAGCTTGTCGAAGAACAGGTTCATGCGCTCGCGCAGCCGCTCGTGCTCCAGCACCAGCGCGTCCCCGGCCATGACGCTCGCCATGCCCGGGTTGCGCTCGGCGAACTGCAGCACCATCGCCACGATGCGCCCGGCCGTGCGCGTGCCCTGGGTGCCGTCCATGTCCTGGGCGGTGATCTGGCGCACCAGCGTGAGGACGCTCTCCTCGATGAAGTCCAGCAGGCCCTCGAACATCTGCGCCTTGCTCGCGAAGTGGCGGTACAGCGCCGCCTCGCTCACGCCCAGCCGGCGCGCCAGCGCGGCGGTGGTGATGCGCTCGCCGTCCGGCTGCTGCAACATCGCCGCCAGCGCCTGCAGGATCTGCTCGCGCCGCTCGCCCGGCTGCGGGCGC
>NZ_ALEE01000247.1 GCF_000282995.1 Melaminivora alkalimesophila | reverse complement strand
GCGGGCGCGGCCGCCGCGGCGGCGCGGCAGAGGTTTCGGCTTCCGTCTGGGCTTCGATCTCGGGGTCGGCGGGAAACAGGCTGGGCAGGTCGTTCATGGATGGTTCGGGGCGCGCGTGGTCCGCGCGCCGCAAGTCCTCTGTGGCGGGACGGCGAAAAGGCCCTCCCGGGGCGAAGGGGCGTGGCGCCGGGCAGGGGCTCCGCCGCGCTCACTCGCTGCGGATCATGGTCCCGTAGGCCTGGTCGGTGAGGATCTCCAGCAGCATGGAATGCGGCACGCGCCCATCGACGATGTGCACGGCGTTCACGCCGGCCTTGGCCGCGTCGATGGCGCCCGCGAGCTTGGGCAGCATCCCGCCGGAGATCGTCCCGTCGGCGATCAGCGCGTCGATCTGCTGGGGGGTGAGTTCGGTCAGCAGTTCCCCGGCCTTGTCGAGCACGCCCGGGATGTTGGTGAGCATCACCAGCTTCTCCGCCTGCAGCACCGTCGCCAGCCGGCTGGCGACCACGTCGGCGTTGATGTTGTAGCTCTCGTTGTGCTCGCCAAAGCCGATCGGGCTGACCACCGGGATGAAGGCGTCGTCCTGCAGCGCCTTGACCACGGCCGGGTCGATCTCGACGATGTCGCCCACCTGGCCGACATCGTGCTCCACCGCCGGGTCGTGGTGGTCCACCATGCGCAGCTTCCTCGCGCGGATCAGGCCGCCGTCGCGCCCCGTGAGGCCCACCGCCTTGCCGCCCGCCTGGTTGATCAGGCCGACGATGTCCTGCTGCACCTCGCCGGCCAGCACCCACTCGACGACCTCCATGGTCTCGGAGTCGGTCACGCGCATGCCCTGGATGAACTCGCCCTTCTTGCCCAGGCGCTTCAAGGCCTGCTCGATCTGCGGCCCGCCGCCGTGCACCACCACCGGGTTCATGCCAACCAGCTTGAGCAGCACCACGTCCTCGGCGAAGTCCTGCTGCAGCTCCGGGTCGGTCATGGCGTTGCCGCCGTACTTGATCACCATGGTCTTGCCATGGAACTTGCGGATGTAGGGCAGCGCCTGGGCGAGGATCTCGGCCTTGTCGCGCGGGGCGATGGATTGGAGGTCGGTCATGGAGGGAAGGTGCCGCCGCGGGGGCGAAGGTGAATGGGAAACAGTCGGGGCAAATTGTGCCCCATCCCCCGCCCGGCCTGGCCTCGCCGCCCTCAGTGCCGCATCCAGGGCGGCACCTTGAAGCGCACGATGCCCAGGTAGGCCACCACATAGGCCAGCGCGAACAGCGCGCAGAATGCCATCAGCACCGCCGTGTTGCGCCAAAACAGCACCGCCGGCACCACGGTGAGCAGCGTGAAGGCCCACAGGTAAGGCGCCGTGCGGTTGTTGCGCTGGAGCATCTGGTGCGCCTCGTCCTCGTGGAACACGCCGCGCACGATGCGCCGGTAGATCAGCTGGTGGAAATGCAGAGCGTCCGCCATCCCGGGGGAATCTCCCCGCACCAGCTTGCGGTAGATGGAAAACAGCGTCTCGGCCACCGGGTAGACCAGCAGCAACATCGGAAACCAGGGCGAGACCTCCGGGTTGCGCTGCACCAGCGACAGGCTCGCCAGGGCGATCACCACGCCCCAGATGTAGGCCCCGCTGTCGCCCGCGAACAACGCACCGCGCGGGTAGTTCCACACCAGAAAGCCCACGGTCGCGCCCGCCAGGCACACCAGCAGCGCCGCCAGGCTGCGGTCGCCCACCTGCAGGCACACGTGCGCCAGCGCCAAGGACACGATCAGCGCCACCATGCCCGCCAGGCCGTTGTAGCCGTCGATGATGTTGAAGGCATGGGGCAGGCCGGCGATGGCCAGCAGCACGATCGCTGCGCCCAGCCAGGGCAGCGACGGCAGCCTGGCATCCAGCCAGCCCCACCCCAGCCGCGGCACGTCCAGCCCCAGCAGCCACAGCGCGAGCACGCCCGAGGCCAGCGTCAGCAGCAGCCGGTAGCGCACGCCCAGGCGCTGCGTCATGTCCTCGGCCATCCCGCCCAGCGCCGCCGGCAGCAGCGCCGCCATCCAGCCCCCCACCCAGGGCCCCAGCGCGAGCGAGCCCGGGTCGCCCCGCCAGGTGCTCTCCCACACCCCCAGCAGCCAGCTCACCAGCACGCCGGCCAGCACTGCCGCGCCCCCCAGGCGCGGCACCTCGCCCACGTGGAAGCGCTGCGGCTTGTCCGCGTCGTAGGGCGCCGTGCGCCCGCCCAGCCAGCGGATGGTGACGCCCGAGCACAGCACGGCGACGGCGAAGGCGACCAGGGACAGCCAGATCATGGGGCGCCGATCCTATCCGCAGGGCCTGTATCCAGCGGCAACAGTTGTTCGCGCGCCCGCCGGTAGGCAGGCGAACGCCACAGCCGCCACAGG
>NZ_ALEE01000246.1 GCF_000282995.1 Melaminivora alkalimesophila | reverse complement strand
CAGCCGCCACAGGCTGCGCAGGTGCCACACGAGCGGCCGCAACCCCTTGCGGCTGGCGCGCTGGGCCGCATGTTCGATCTGCACGGGCGCGCGCGCGAGCGCCCAGCCCGCCAGCCGCAGGCGCAGACTCAGGTCCACGTCCTCGCAATACATGTGGTAGCGCTCGTCAAAGCCCCCCACCGCTTCCCAGACCGCGCGCGGCAGCACCAGGCAGGCCGCGTTCACCCAGTCCACGCGCGCCTCGGCGCGCCCCAGCACGCGCCGGCGCCACAGCGCCGCGGGCGTGGGCAGGGCGCGCTCGCTGTCCTGCACCCGGCCCGCGCCGTCGAGCTGCACCGGGTAGGCACAGCCCACGCCCGGCCGGCGCGCCGCTGCCACCAGGGCGGCCAGCGGATCCGCCCCGGGCAGGAGCCGCACGT
Organism: Melaminivora alkalimesophila; assembly: GCF_000282995.1. Taxonomy (GTDB): domain Bacteria; phylum Pseudomonadota; class Gammaproteobacteria; order Burkholderiales; family Burkholderiaceae_C; genus Melaminivora; species Melaminivora alkalimesophila. The sequence goes on along the minus strand of NZ_ALEE01000246.1, from coordinate 3,385 downwards.
CCGGGTTCAGGATGCACACGAAGGGCTCGGCCCCGCCCGCCAGCGCCCGGTTGTGGTTGGCGCCGAAGCCCAGCGGGCGCGCGTTGCGGCGCAGCTCCAGCGCGAAGGGCCAGGCGGCGCCTTCGGCGGCCTCCGCCGGCGCCGGCTCGCCGGGCAGGTTGAGCGTCAGCACCACCCGCGCCACGCTGCCGGCGCAGTGCCGCGCCAGGTCGCGCAGCAGCGCGCGCACGAGGTCACCGTGCCCGTGGCTGACCACGGACACCACCAGGCCATCGCGCACGGGTTCGGCGGCTTGTTGCATCGCCCCGCATTGTCGCCGCAGCGCCCGCCGCCGAGGCCGGTCGCTCGGCCGATAATTCCCGGATGACACAGAACATCGAGGACCTGCACGTCTACCTGCGCAGCATCCGCCCCGGCGAGCGCACCTCGCTGTCGGTGCTGGCCGGCCTCGTCCACGAGGGCGCGACCGTGCTCGACCTCGGCTGCGGCAGCGGCGCCCTGGGCCAGTACCTGAAGGAGACGCGCGGCTGCACCAGCGACGGCCTGACCTGGAGCGAGGCCGAGGCCGCGCACGCCCGGCCGCACTACCGCCACGTGGTGGTCGCCGACCTGGAGGCCTGCGACCTGCTGGCCGCCTTCGACGCGCAGCACTACGACTACGTCGTCTGCGCCGACGTGCTGGAGCACCTGCGCGCGCCCGAGCGCGTGCTGGCGGCCTGCCGCGAACTCCTTCGGCCCGGCACCGGGCAGCTGCTCGTGTCCGTGCCCAACGCGGGCTATGCCGGCCTGGTGGCCGAGCTGCTGCAAGGCGAGTTCCGCTACCGCGAGGAAGGGCTGCTCGACCGCACCCACCTGCGCTTCTTCACGCGGCGCTCGCTCGCGCGCTTCCTGGGCGAGCAGCGCTGGGCGCTGCGGCAGATCGACACCATCCGCCGCGAGCTGCCCGAATCCGAATTCCAGGCCCGCTTCGACGAGCTGCCGCCGGCCGTGGCGCGCTACCTGCTGGCCGCGCCGGACGCGCTCGCCTACCAGTTCATCGGCGCCGCCCAGCCGGTGGCCCATGCCGTCAGCGCCCCTCGGGAAGGCGCGCCCGACCCCGAGCCCGCCCACGCCCTGTTCACCGCACAGCTGTACGTGGCGCGCGGCCAGGGCTACACGGAAGACGGAAAGCGCAGCGCCACCGGCCAGATCGGCCGCGAGCGGCAGACGCTGCGCTTCGAGCTGCCCGCGGGCGACGCGCCCCTCACCGCCATCCGACTCGACCCGGCCGACCGGCCCGGCTTTTTTCACCTGCACGCGCTGCGCCTGCTCGACGGCGCGGGCCAGCCACTGTGGCAATGGTCGGCGCTCCAGGCGGAGCGCTCCCTGCTGGCCACCACGGCGCACCAGCAGATCGTCTGGCACGCGCCCGCCGCCTCGCCCACGCTGCTGCTGCTCACTGGCGACGACCCCTGGTTCGAGCTGCCCGCCCCCGCCGACGCGCTGGCGCAGGCGGCGGTGCTGGAGGCCGAGGTCGGCTGGCCCATGTCGGCCGACTACCTGGCGCTGTCGGCCAGCGTCCAGCCGCTGCACGACCGCATCGGCCAGCTGCTGGAGCGCCAACAACATATGGACAACCTCGCGCGCGCACTGGAGGAAAGTCGCGCACAGGCCCAGCGTCTGCAGGCCCAGAGCGACGGCTTCCAGAGCGAGGCCGCCCAGCTGCAGCGCAACGCCACCCAGCTGCAGCACGAGCTGACGCGGTTGCAAAGCGACTATGGCGAGCTGGCGGCCCACCTGAAGGCCATCGAGAGCTCCACCGTCTTTCGCGCCACCCGCCCGCTCGTGCACGCCAAGATGACTCTCGACCGCCTGCTCGGCCGCACCCCGAAGCACCTGCGCGCCGCCGCCCGCCCCGCGCCCCGGCCCCTGCAGCCGCCCGACCAACCCGTGGACATCATCGTCCCCGTCTACCGCGGTCTGGAAGACACGCGCCTGTGCATCGAGTCCGTGCTCGCCGCCCCGGTGCGCACGCCTTGGCGCCTGATCGTCATCAACGACTGCAGCCCCGAGCCGGAAGTCACGGCCTGGCTGCGCGAGCGCGCCGCCCAGGACAGCCGCATCACCCTGCTGGAGAACGAGGACAACCTCGGCTTCGTCGGCACCGTCAACCGCGGCATGGCGCTCTCGCAGGCCAACGACGTGCTGCTGCTCAACAGCGACACCGAGGTCGCCAACGACTGGCTCGACCGCATCCGCGCCGCCGCCTATGGCGATGCGCGCGTCGCCAGCGTCACGCCCCTGTCGACCAACGCCACCATCTGCAGCTACCCGCGCTTTTGCGAGGACAACCCCCTGCCCCCCGGCTGGGACACGGCCCGCCTGGACGCGCTGGCCGCCGCCACCCTCCCCGGCGCCGTGGTGGACGTGCCCACCGGCGTGGGCTTTTGCATGTACATCCGCCGCGACTGCCTGGAGGCGGTCGGCCTGTTCGATACGGAGAACTTCGGCAAGGGCTACGGCGAGGAAAACGACTTCTGCCAGCGCGCCGCCCGCGCCGGCTGGCGCAACCTGCACCTGCTCGACACCTTCGTGCTGCACACCGGCGGCGTGAGTTTCGGCGACGCCAAGAGCCCGCGCGAGCGCGCCGCCATGCAGACGCTGGCGCGGCTGCACCCGAACTACGCGCGCGACGTCCACGCCTTCGTCCAGGAAGACCCGGCCCGGCCCTTCCGCCTGGCGCTGGACGCCGCCCGCATCCAGAGCGATGGCCCGCCGGTGGTGCTGGCCGTGCTGCACGACCGCGCCGGCGGCACCGTGCGCCACGTGCGCGAGCTGGCCGAGCACCTGCGCGGCCGGGCGCAGTTCCTGACGCTCTCGCCCGCCCCCGGCCAGAGCGTGCTGCTGCGCATGGCGGACGAGGGCGAAGCCTTTGCGCTCAGCTTTCGCCTGGCCGACCAGTGGGACGAGCTGCTGGACGTGCTGCGCGCGCTCGGCGTGTGCCACGTCCACTACCACCACCTGCTCGGCCACGGCCAGCAGGTGCGCGAGCTGCCGGCGCTGCTGGACGTGCCCTACGACTTCACGGCGCACGACTACTTCAGCTACTGCACCCACATCACCCTCACCGGCGACGACGGCCGCTACGCGGGCGAGCCCGCGCTGGGCCAATGCGCCTGCTGCGCCCCTGCCATGGCCGCGCCGCAGTCGCTGCCCGGCGTGCGCACCGTGGCCGAATGGCGCGGCGCCAACGCCCGGCTGCTGGCGGGCGCGCGCCACGTGCTCGCCCCCAGCCGCGACGCCGCCCGGCGCATCGCCGCCTTCGCCCCGGCCGCGCGCGTGCGCGCCGTACCGCACACCGACATCGTCCCCGGCGCTGCCCTGCCCGAACCCGCCCCGCGGCCGC
>NZ_ALEE01000245.1 GCF_000282995.1 Melaminivora alkalimesophila | reverse complement strand
GGCGCGGCGCGCCGGTGGAGTTTCACCTGCTGGGCTACGGCTACCGCCACCTGCGCACCCAGCCGCGCGCGCGCCTGACGGTCTATGGCGAGTACCAGGAGGCCGACCTGTCCGGCCTGCTGGACTGGCTGCAGCCGGACCTCGTCTGGTTCCCCGCCCAGTGGCCCGAAACCTACAGCTACACCCTCAGCGCCGCCCTGCAGGCCGGCCTGCCCGTGGCCGTTCCGGACCTCGGCGCCTTTGCCGAGCGCGTGGCCGGGCGGGCGTGGAGCTGGGTCTGCCCCTGGGGGCAGGACGGCAACGCCTGGGTGGATTTCTTCACCGAGCTGCGCGAGCGGCACTTCATCCCGGCCGTGCCGCCCGCCCTGCCGGGCGACCCGCTGCCGGATTTCCCGCAGGGTGGCGCCCCCTGGGACTATGGTCAGGACTACCTGGTGGGGCTGCCCTCCATGGCGCCCGGCGCCCCGCAGGCCACGCCGCTCGACGCCAGCGCGCTCGCGCGCTGGCTGCCC
>NZ_ALEE01000244.1 GCF_000282995.1 Melaminivora alkalimesophila | reverse complement strand
CTGGCGCCCGGGCACCTGCGCTGGCGCGCGGCGCCGGCGCGCATGCCCACACTGCACTGCTTCGTGCTCGACTGTTCCGGCTCGATGCTGCGCAGCGGCCAGCTGGCGCGCGCCAAGGGCGTGCTCGCGCAACTCCTGCAGCAGGCCTATCTGTGGCGCGACCCGGTGGCTCTGGTGAACTTCGGCGGGCGGGGCAGCGCCTTGGTACGAGCTCCGGGCCGGGCGCCGCTGCGGCCCGAAGCCCTGGTCCTGCCCCTGGATGGGGGCGGCGGCACGCCGCTGGCCGAGGCGCTGGCCCGGGCGGATGCGGTGCTGCGGCGCCACCGCCACGGCCCGCGCTGGCTGTGGCTGCTGACCGACGGCCGTACGCGCGAGACCCCGGCGCGCCCACGCCATGCCGACGGCCTGTGGGTGATCGACTTCGAGCACGCGCGCCCTCCCCTGGGCCGCGCTGCGGCGCTGGCAGGCGCGTGGGATGCGCGGCTGGTGCCGGCGCGCGAGCTCTGAGCCTGCGAGAACGCACGCCCCTTCAGGGAGGCGGCAGCCCCTGCAGGCATTGCACCACCGCGGCAGCGGCCTCGTCGATGCGCGGCCCGGCGCGCAGGACCACGTCGAACTGCCCCGGGGGGAGCGTGCAATAGCGCCGCTCGCGCACGGCGCGCAGCGCCTGCCAGCCCGGGCGCTGGGGCGGTGGCACGGTCGCGCCCACCTCCGTCGTGACGAGCACATCCGGGTCGGCGCGCAGCGCATACTCCGGCCCCAGGCGCGGGAAGGCACCCAGATGCCCCGGCACCACGTTCGCCAACCCCAGGCGCGCCAGGGTCTCGCCGATGAAGGAGACCTCGCTGGCCGCAACCTTGCCGCCATGCAGTTCCAGGTAGATGCGCCGCCCCTGCCAGCCAGGCGGCACGCGCCGGCGCTGCTCCTCCACGCGCAGTTCCAGCCCGCGCCACAGGCGCTCGCCCGCGCCGGGTCGCCCCAGGGCCTGGGCGATGCGCTCCAGGTTGCGCCGGATGTCCGCATGGCTGCGCGCCTCCAGCACCAGCACGCGCAGCCCCAGCGCCTGCAGCCGCTCGGCCGCGCGGCTGCGCGCGCCCAGCAGCACCAGGTCGGGCCGCAGCGCGACGATGGCCTCCACGTTGGCATCCGCCATCCCGCCCACGCGCGGCAGCCCCGCCACGCTGGCGGGCCAGTCGGAATGGCGATCGACGGCCACCAGGCGGTCGCAGGCCTCCAGGCTGCACACCGCCTCGGTCAGGGACGGCTGCAGGGCGACGATTCGCTGTGGGGCCTGGGCATGGGCCAGCCCGGCGGCCGCCAGGCAGGCGCCGGCGACGAGCGAGGAGAGAGAGGGCATCGGAAAATCTAAGGGCTGGACGCTGAACCAAAGTCCGGACTATAATTCCCGGCTTTGCCTTTTCACGACCACTTGGGGCCACAGACCTGCAGGTGGCAGTCCAGGGGGCAGGAGAGCCGGGCTACCGCCACCCGTTGCAACTGGCGAGGTGAGGCCTGCCGGGCCGCAAGGCACTGCTTGCAGCCGCATCGGAGGCCGTAATAACCATCGGAGTGTCCTCATGGCACGCGTGTGTGAAGTCACGGGCAAGAAGCCCATGGTGGGAAACAACGTCTCCCACGCCAACAACAAGACCAAGCGCCGGTTCCTGCCGAACCTGCAGTACCGCCGCTTCTGGGTGGAGAGCGAGAACCGCTGGGTGCGCCTGCGCGTCTCCAGCGCCGCCCTGCGCCTGATCGACAAGAACGGTATCGACTCCGTGCTCGCAGACATGCGCGCACGTGGCCAGGCTTAAGGAGTAGCACCATGGCAAGCAAAGGCGGACGCGAAAAGATCAAGCTGGTGTCGACTGCTGACACCGGCCACTTCTACACCACCACCAAGAACAAGAAGACGATGCCCGAGAAGATGGCCATCATCAAGTTCGACCCCAAGGCGCGCAAGCACGTCGAATACAAGGAAGCCAAGCTGAAGTGATTCGGCCCGGTTCCTGCATAAAAAAACCGCCCGGTCTGCACCGGGCGGTTTTTTTTGGCCTCCAGCAGCGCACCAGGGCGCTGCGGGTGCGTCAGGTGATGTCGCGGCAGACGGTGTAGGTCTGGTCTTCGCTGTACGCAGCGGCCGCACCAGCGGGCACGATGTTGTTGGCGCCCTGGGTGGCACGGAACGTGCCGTTGTCAGGGCGGCCATCATCGAGTTGCACATCCAGTGCCGCAGCAGCCTTGCCCGGCACGTTGCCCAGACACACCATCACGCGGGCCGCCGTGCGGCCTTGCACAGCCACGTTGGTCACTCCCAAGCGCCCGCCCCAGGCATTCACAGGCATTGCGTTGGCACCCACATCACCCGGGTTGCCGGCGACAAAGCCCGAAGCGCGCAGATGCTGGAAGAATGCTGTCCCTTCACCACCGCCGGTGAAGGTCTGTGCCGCCGTGATGGCCAGAATGCCGTTGTTATTACCGGCAACGATACCGGGGGTCGTCCACTGCCCGCCGCGCGCAGTAAGCGTAGCGATAGGCCCATCATCCCCCGGCAGCTTGCGGTAACGGTCCAGATAGCTGTTGTAGGCGGCCACCAGACCATTCATGTCATTGGCCGCGTTCTTGACGCGCCCGTTCTCGATCAGCTCCTGGCCCTTGAGCACGCCGCCCAGCAGCAGGCCGATGATGACCAGGACAATGGCGATTTCCACCAGCGTGAAGCCGGACTGGGCGGTACGCCCCGCACGGCGCATGGGAAGTGATTGCATCAATGGATCTCCTGTGTGTAAAAGGCTGGCAACCCCGACGGCCGCCTTTGTAAGCCATTGTGCAGAGGCGTGCGCAGGGGCAACAGTCAAATTTCTTGACGCCCGGACAGCACCAGCGGAACGCGCAACACAAAGACCACCCCCTGGGGCTCCTCGCTGGCCTGCAGGTCGCCCCCCGCATCGCGCAGCGAGCGCCGCGCCTGGTACAGGCCCATGCCCGAGCCCGTGGGCGACTTGAGCGGCTCGAAGGCCCTGCGCGGCCACGGCGTGGACAGGCGCGGGGTGTGCAGGCGGGCCTGCAGGGCGCCCTCGCGCACGCTGCACTCGCAGCGCAGGGGCATGGCCCCATGGCGGGCCCCGCTGTCGCGGGCGAGGTTGGAAAAAATGTTGTCCAGCGCGCGCTCCAAGGCCTGGGCCGGCACGGGCTCCAGCAGCAGGGTGGGCGCTGCATCGGCGTCGTCCGCGTGGACCTCGATGGCCAGGCCCGCCAGTTCGGCAGCGTTTTGCAGCAGATCCAGGGCCCGGACGGGCGGCTCCCCCCGGGCGGGCACCGCCGCTGGCGCCTCGGTGGCAGCCAGCAGCCGGTGGGCGCGCGCCTGCAGCAAGGGCGCCTGGCGCTGCAGGCGCTGCGCCAGGCGCGGAAGCTGCTCGGGCGTGGCGGCGCCGAACTCCTCGGCCAGCAGGCCCACCCACTGGGCCAGGTTGCGCATGTCGTGCTGCCAGTACAACTGCACCTGGGCCCGCTGCGCCAGGGCCACGGCCACGGCCTGGGTGCGCTCGCGCATGCGCGCCAACCAGGCCTGGGCGAAGACGTCCAGCACCGTCAGCGCGAGGGCGCGCGCCTCATCGGTGCGGCCAATGTCGGCCCAGTGCAGCTCGATGGCGCAGTCCGGCCCTGCCTCAAGCCGCTGTGCAGGCCAACTCGGCCCCGGCTCCGCACCCCAGCGACCCTGTACCGCGTCACCGAACCAGTTCCCCTGCCAGGCGATGCCGGCGATGCCGGCGCGACGCAGGATGGGCCACGCCAGGCGCGGCCAGCGCAGTGGATGTACATCGGTCGGCAGGGCCAGCAATTGCGCCACGCAGCGACGCAGCCGCCGCCCGCGCAACCACACCACCCACGCGACCAGCAGCAGCACCAGCCCCAGGGCGACCAGCAGCCAGGGCAGGTGGATCATGCCGTCCTGCCGGCATCCGGCTCGCCGGCGCGCGCAGCAGTTGCAGGCTGGCGCTGGATGCCGAATTTCTTCATGTGGTAATACAGTTGCTCGCGCTCCAAGCCCAGGCTGCGCGCAGCGGCCGTGACGTTGAAGCCATTGGCAGCGAGCACGCGGCGGATCATCTGCTCGGCCACCTGATCGCTGGCCTCGCGCACGCCGCCCGACAGCTCGGCGCGCACCGACAGTTGCACCCGCCCCTGCGCCAGCAGCTCATGCTGGCGCCGGGCGAACCAGGCCGCGCGCGCCAGCGCCGGGCGCAGCGCCGCAAGCGACACGGGCTTGGCCAGAAAGTCAAAAGCGCCGGCATGCACGGCCTGCTGGGCCACTGCGTTCTCGCTCTGGCCGGTCAGCACCACGGCATGCATGAGCGGCCAGCGCACGAGCAGCTGGGCCAGCAGCAGCAGGCCTTCATCGGGACGTGCCGGCCGGGGTGGCAGGCCCATGTCCAGCAGCGCGACGCAGGGCTGCTCGGCGGGCAGGGCGTGGCGCTCCAGCAGCGCCAGGGCCGAGGGCCGATCCTGGGCGGCCAGCACCTGCCAGCCATCCTCGGCCAGGGATTCGGCCAGCCATGCGGACAGCAGCGGGTCGTCTTCCACCCACACCAGGGGCATGCCGGCCTGGGGCTGTGCGGCGCAGGCAGGAGGTGGGGCAGCGGCCTCTTCACTCATGGTCCGTGCCCAGGATGGCCGACACCAGCGGCCCGATGGCGACGGCGAAGCCGGCAAACAGCAGCAGGAACCCCCCGGCCACGCGCAGCAGCAGCCAATCGCCAGGGGTGTCTGCCGGCACGGCCAGACAGACGTAGCCGGCCAGCAGCAGGGCCACACCCAGGACTTGCTGCCAGCGCCGGCGTGCGCGCTGCGAGCGCAGGGCCTGCCCCAGGCTGATGCGCTGCCACTCCGAATCGCCGAATCCGTCGGGTTTCATGTGCACGGCTCCGTGGCTGCGCACAGGCGCAGGTGGCTAAGAAATAGCCGGGTGCCGCCGGTGGCGGACAGCTCGATTTCGTCAAAGGGGGCTGCGGGCGAGGCAGCAAGATTCGTCCAGCCGACGAGCGCTCCAGGCCCCGCCGGCTGGCTGGGCAGCGCCAGCATGCCACCCGGCAGATCGACACCGGCCTTGCGCAGCACCACAGTCCCCTGCACGGCAGGGCCGGCGCTCCAGACGCTCAGGGCCAATTGCTCTGGCGGGGGGGTCGAAGACGGAAAACTCAGCTTGATCGACAGGCTCTGCCCCGCCCCGAGCATGGAGGTCGCATCACTGCTGCAGGCACCGGAGCACACTCCAATGGCCCAGCCGGACGTCTCGGAGTTGCGTGCCAGATTGCCACCCGTGGCTGCGACGGTGACCCGGCCATGGCGCCCGTCGCCATCGAACGTGACAGCAGAGACTCCGGCATTGCGTCCGTTGAAGTCCGGCGGGGGGGACGCCAGGCGCCGGTCATCGAAGCGCAGCAAGCCAAACCCGGCATCGACCTCGCCCATGGAACGCGACAACAGCAAATCGTCGAAGTGGGCAATCGAGGTGTCGAGACTCAAGTCCAGAACCTGCTCATCACGCTGCACGAAGGCCGCGGGGGCTGCTGCCGCATTGCTTGCCTCATCACCGCCGGGCGCCGGCAGGCCCATGCGCGCGCCGCCCGGCAGCCAGGCCCCCCTGCCACTGGCACCGTGGCTGATGAGTACCCAGGCCTGGTCGAGCAGCGTGCGGCCCCGGTCGTTCACGACGAGACCGGCGGTGCGCGCATGCAGCATGCTGCCCTCGCGGATCACCCCGGTCTGCCCATCGGTCACGCGATACGACAGCTTGCGCCCCCAGGCATCCAGCGCGTCTTCGGCCCCCAGGCCCAGCGTCTTCCAGGGCAGCGTGCCATCGGGCGTGGTGCAGCGATAGGGCGCGGTCGACGGGGCGGTGGGCGGCTGCGCCAGGCCGCTTTCCTGCGCGCCATCGGCCGGGCACGGCAGGCGTTTGTGCAGCAGGGCGAAGCGCCCCAGCGCCAGCGCGGCCTGCTCCAGGCGCTGGCGCGTCTGCGCGATCCGGTCGCTGGCCTGCACGGACAGGCGGGCCTGCTGCAGCACCAGTGCGGCAGTGGCCAGGGCCAGCAGGGTGATGATCCCAATCAGCAGTATTCCGCCCGCATGCCGACTGCGCGCCGGGCGGGCGTTGCGCGGGACCAGGGACAGCCGGTTCGACATGGCGCCACCCGATCCGGCTCAAGGCTGCCCAGGGCGCGGTCCCAGGCCTGCAGCGATAGCCACCTCCAGCACGCTTGCGCGCACCACGATGTCATCGAAATAATTGCTCTCGCTCTCGTCGTACTCGGCGTCGATGTAGAAGGTCACATCGACGTTGGGATTGGCGGTCGGGCCGCTCCAGTTCATGCTCCGACCGTTGGCGTTGACGCCCTCGCGCGGGCCCGGTCCGGAGGCCGCATTGATCAGGGTGCCGCTCACGTTGTAGGCGCCATAGCGGTTGCCGCCGTGGCTGATCAGTACGTAAGCGGCGCCATTGCCATCGACGCGGCGGGCCACCTCGTTGGCACCGGGAGGATCCGACTGGATGGAGCGCGGGCAAGGCACATCGCGGCAAATGCCGAAGCCGCGCATCTGCCGCCACTCCGGGGAGCCCGGCATGGCGCCCGGCTTGATGGCTAAAAAGGTCAGCGGCGCGCTGGCGGAGTTGCCCACCACCTGGCAGCGGTGCCCGGGCATAGCCAGACCTGGCCCGGAAGGCGGCGTACCTCCGCTGGGGTCGCACTGGCTCATGTCCAGCGCCCCGCTCCACGTCAGTCCCGTCTCGACGGTGCTCTGCACGCCGCTGAATGCCTGCGCCCACACCCGGTAGGTGATGAGGTTGCCCCAGGAGTCGGTGGCCAGCGCGCTGTCCAGCCCCAGGCTGCGCCAGGGCACCACACCCTTGTCCATTGCGGCGTTGAAGCAGCGGCCCTGCGTCGGGCCGGCAGCGTTCATGCGCTGCTCCACCCCCGACAGCGTCTGATCCACGCCCAGCGACCCATCCGCCGGACACGGCAGCCGCTGATTGAGCACCACGAAGCGCACCAGCGCCTGCTGCAGCGCCTGCATCTTCTCGCGCGTATCCTTGCGGCGCATCAGGTCGAGCATGGCCAGCGATGGCGGCAGGAACACAAAGGCCAGCAGGCCGATGATGAGCAGCACCAGCGCCATCTCGACCAGGGTGAAGCCACCGGAGTGCCTGCCGGACGATGGGGTGGGGCCGCATGTCGCCGTGCTTGCCACTCTTTTCATAGCCTTCTCCGCTCGCCAGTCAAGCGCCATTCCATCATTTTTGCTTTGAATGACTGCGCTGCGGCTGCGTGGTGATCTCCAGCAGCGCCCCGGCTGGCAGGACGTCCTGGCGGATGTCATCGACCACGCTGACCTGCTGGCCAGGCAGCAGCACCACATCGCCCGCACCGACGCGGCTCAGCCGCACCCGGCCATCGGGCAGCACCTGCACCCGGTACCCGGCAAGGCTCTCGCCATCTTGCAGCATCTGACCGTTGATCCAGGCTGTCGCGCCGTGGCGGCCCCGGGCTGTGCCCTGCAGCACCAGCACGCTGATGGGCTCGTCCACAGCGGCAACGGCGTCGCCGGGGTGCTCCGCCGCCTGTGGCGTGGAAGGCTCGCCCTCGGGCAGCCGGGTGCGTGCGCGCTCGATGTCCTCGCGCTGCTGCGGCGTGTAGAACACGCGCGGCCAGCTCTGTGCGGCAGTGGCGTCCAGAGGGGGCGGCGCCACGGCCACGGCGGCCAGCGGGTGCGCCAGGCCAAGCACCAAGCCGAGCGGCGCCGGCCACGCCCCGGCCAGGGCCAGCCAGGTCTGCCGTGTTGCGGCTTGCTGCGCTGTCAGGGCGGGGATGCTGGGCTGCATGGCACTTGGCGGGTGGTTACTGGTCCGCATTGTTGGCCTGGGCTGGCAGGGGTGCAATGTGCAGGAAGTTGACACGGCAGCGCACCGTCAGGCCTTCGGCGCCGGGTTGCTCGAAGCTGCACCCGGCCAGCCGCGCCACCTGCGGATGCTGCGCCAGCAAGCCCTGCAGCAGGCGCAGCGCCTCGATCTCGTGCACCTGCTGCAGCTCGACCTGCAGCACGTGGCGCTGCACCTGGACCTGCGCCTCCTGCGCCAGCTCCATGGCCACCGTCTCGGGCGGCGCCAGCTGGAAGGAAAGCCGCTCGCGCAGGCCCAGATGCGTGGCCGCAGCAAGCAGGTCTTCGACCCAGGCAGCGCGCGGCTCGCCGCCGATGAA
>NZ_ALEE01000243.1 GCF_000282995.1 Melaminivora alkalimesophila | reverse complement strand
CCCGCCGATGAAGCCACTGGCCTGCATCTGCCGGTAATGCGGCAGATGGGCCGCGGCGTCGGCCTGCTCGGCGTGCGCCTCTTCGAGCGCCGCCTGGGCGCTCTGGCGCTCGCCCTGGGCTTGCTGCCACTGCGGCGACAGGTACAGCCGCACCCCCCACAGCGCACTGGCAGCCAGGGCCAGCACCAGCACCACGGCCAGCAGCAAGGCGGCAGCCGGGCGCACCAGCGGCAGCAGTTCGGTCCAAGGCCGCCTCACGTCCCATCCTCCTGGGCAACAGCTTCTGCCGGACGCTGGCGCGGGGCCAGGCACCAGCTCCAGCCGCCGCGCTCGGGGGTGCTTGCCGCACTCGCCTGCCCGCCAGACAGGACGCTGGTGCTTTCGCTGCGCACCGGATCGAGCTCGACCTGCCAGTTGGGCCAGGCGCCCACATCGCGCGCCAGGGCCTGCAGCAGGGCCTGGCGCTGGCGCGGCAGCAACTCGGCAGCAGGCCGGATGTCAAAGCGCCATTCCGGCGAAGGCGGTGCCGTCTCGGGCGCCGGGAATGCCTCCCCGGCTTGCGCCGCCGCCCCGGCTGCCTTGCAAGGCTGGCTGTGCAGCCACAGCTGCGTGTCCATCAGCTGGGCCTGCGGCTGTCTGTGCAGAAGCCCGCCCAGCAGCCACAGCGCCTGCGCCGGATCGACGGCCTGACGCAGCTCCTGCTGCTGCACCTGCACGGCCAGACGCAGCAGCGGCACATTGACCTGCTGGCGCGCCAGTTGCTCGCGCAGCGCAGCCGCATCGGCCTGCATCTGCGCGGCCTGCTGGCGA
>NZ_ALEE01000242.1 GCF_000282995.1 Melaminivora alkalimesophila | reverse complement strand
CCCCCGCCGCTGCCGCGCGCGCCTGCAGCAGCCCCTGCACCTGCGTGCCCAGCAAGCCCAGGCCTGCCAGGAGCAGCACCGCAGTGGCCAGGTGCAGGGCGCGCCGCGTATGGCCGGCCAGATAGATGCGGCGCAGCTGGGCTGGTGCCAACTGCCCGCGTGCGCCTGCGCCGGCCAGGGCCAGCAGCTCGGGCAGTACCGCCCGATCGGCCAGGGCCGGAGCGTCGGGCAGCAAGGTCAGGCCGTGCTCGCGCAAGGCCTGCAGCAGTTCGGGCAGCGCCTGCAGCGGCGCCACCAGCGGAGGCTGGGCCGGGTTGGTGATGCGGTTGTCGGCCAGATATTTCAGTGTCAGGCCGACCTCGCGCGCCTGCTGGCGGGCGCCGCCCTCGAGCAGCAGGCGCGAGAACACCGGCACCCCTTGCGCGAGCAGCACCATGCGCATGCCATACGGCAGCGGCAGGCACAGCAGCACGCTGGCCGCTGAGCGCAGCGCCGCCTGACGCCCGGCCCACTGCGCCAGCAGGTAGCTCAGGGGCCATACGCCCTCGATGCTGTAGCCAGCTTGCGCCAGTGCATTGAGCTGCTCGGCCAGCTGGGGCGAGGACAGGCCCACGGCGTGCAGTGCGAAGGGCCGTGGCAGCATGGGCTGGGCCGAGGGGCGCTCCCACAGGGCGTGCAGGGGCACATCGGGCAGCAGGGCCTGCAGCCGGGTCTGGATGTAGCCTCGCCGGTCGTTGCCCATGAGGGCCGGGACGTCCAGGCGCACATGGGTTTCCTCGACCACGTCGGCCAGCACGCGCACACCGGCGCCCGGCGCCGGCGCCTCCAGGGGCTGGCCGCGCGCGCTCAGCCACTGCAGCTGCAGGGGGTTGACCAGCAGCACGGCGCTGGCAGGGGAACGGCGCGCACTCATGCCTTGATCTTGGAGATGGTGTCGTAGATGGGGCCGAGCACGGCCAGCATGATCCAGCCCAGGATCAGCCCCAGCGTCACGGTCAGCACCGGCTCGATCAATGCCTGCACGCGGCCGATGGCTTCCTCGATGTCGCGCGTGAAGAAATAGCTGACGTTGGCCAGGGCTTCGTCGAGCGCACCGGTCACCTCGCCCACGCGCAGCATGCGCACGACCAGGGCCGGAAACAGGTTTTCCTGGGCGAAGGCTTCGCTGATGGCGCTGCCGGTGGCGATGCGCTCTTGCACGCGGGCAATGGCCTGCTGCACCGGCAGGTTGCCGGTCACGCGCTCGCAGTAACCCAGCGCGTCGATGACCGGGATGCCGGTGCGATACATCAGGGCGAAGCTGTCCATGAGGCGTGCCAGGATGATCTTTCTGATGACCGGCCCGACGATGGGCAGCGCGAGCATCGCCTGATGCAGCCGAAAGCGCACCTGCTCATTGACGCGCGCCGCAATGCCCAGCCCCACGACCAGCGCCACCGGGGTCGGCAGGATCAGCCACCAGTAGTTGACGAAGGCGTTGGACAGCCAGATCAGGATGCGCGTTTGCAGCGGAATGTCCTGCCCCATGTTGGCGATGAAGCCCACCAGCTGCGGCACCAGGTAGACCATCAGAAAGACCACCACGCCGGTGATGGTCACGGTGACGAAGGCCGGGTACAGGATCAGCTTCTTGGTCTGCGCGGCCAGCTCGGACTGCCACTTGAGCGAGCGCACCAGCTCGGCCAGCACCTCGGCCAGCTGGCCCGTGACCTCGCCCGAGCGCACCAGGTGCACCATGACATCGCTGAACACCGCCGGATCGGCCCCCATGGCGCTGGCCAGGGTGCTGCCATTTTGGATGCGATCCATCAGCGCAGCAGCCACCTGGCGCAGCTGCAGGCTGTCGGCACCATCGCGCAGGTCGGCCAGTGCATCGAGCACCGACACACCCGAGCGCAGCAGCATCTGCAGGTGAAACAGCAAATTGATCATCTCGCGCTGCGGCAGACGCTGGGCGCGCAGCGTGATCTGGCGCACCACGCCAAAGCGGATGGGCGACAGGCCGGCGGCGTCGAGCTGCGCCTGCAGGTCAGCCTCGTGCAGGGCGCTGAGCTGCCCCTTGACGATCTGGCCGGCGGCGTTGACGGCGCGGTAGCGGTAGCGCGGCATTGGCGGTGCGTCTCCTGTGCGGCGCCGGGCTACAGGCGTGCCGTCAGGTCCACCACGCGGCCGATTTCCTCGACGGTGGTGATGCCCTCGAGCACCCGGCGCAGGCCATCGTCGGCCATGGGCACGAAGCCGCTGGCGCGCGCATGCGCGGTCAGCTCGCCGATGGTGGCGTTGCGCGTGATGAGTTCATCGAGCGCCGCGTCCATGCGCAGCAACTCCATGATGGCCAGCCGCCCGCGGTAGCCCTGAAAGCCGCAGGCCTCACAGCCGCCGGGATGCGCGCGGTACACCGTGGCGCCCACGGCCTGCGCGCCCATCAGGAGCGCCTCGGCGCTGCCGTCCTGCACCTGCAGGGGCTGGCGGCAGTGCCGGCACACGCGGCGCACCAGGCGCTGGGCAATGATGCCGATGATGTTGCCGGCCATGACCTCGGGCGAGACGCCCAGATCCTTGATGCGCTGGAAGCTGCGCAGCGCCGAGTTGGTGTGCAGCGTGGAAAACACCTGGTGGCCGGTCATGGCAGCGCGAAACGCCATCTCGGCCGTGTCCTTGTCGCGCACCTCGCCGACCAGAATGATGTCCGGGTCCTGGCGCATCAGCGAGCGCACACCGGCGGAGAAATCGATCTTGCTGCCGTCCGAGATCGAGGTCTGGCGGATGCGCGTGATCGGGTACTCCACCGGGTCTTCCAGCGTCATGATATTGACGCTCTCGTCGTTCAGGTGATTGAGCACCGAGTACAGCGTGGTGGTCTTGCCCGAGCCGGTCGGGCCGGTGACCAGGATGATGCCCTCCGGGCGCGCCAGCATCAGGTCCAGCAGGTAGTACTGCTCATCGGTCAGGCCCAGCTGGCGGTATTCGACGATGCCGCGCTTGGCGTCCAGCACGCGCAGCACGAAATTCTCGCCGTGGATGGTGGGCTGCACGGCGGCGCGAAAGTCCACGCTCCTCGCGCTGATGGACAGCGACACGCGCCCGTCCTGCGGCGCGCGGCTCTCGGCGATGTTCATGCCGGCCAGGAGCTTGAGGCGCACCAGCATGGCGTTCCAGTAGCGCCCGTGCAGCACGCGCACCTGGCGCAGCACGCCGTCGATGCGGTAGCGGATGCGCAGAAACTGCCCCTCGGGCTCGAAGTGGATGTCGGACGCCAGCTTGTGCACCGCGTCCGACAGCAGCGCATCGACCAGCCGCACCACCGGGTGGCTGTAGCCGCCCTGGCCCTGGGCGAGCGAGGCCACATCCAGCTGGCCGGTCTCGATCTCGTGGATGATGCCGTCGATCGACAGCTCGTAGCCATAGAACTGGTCGATGGCCGACAGCACCTCGGCGGCGCTGGCCAGGCGCCAGATGATGGTCACGCCCACGCCGACATGGGCGCGAATCTGGTCGGCGGCGATGATGTCGTTGGGCTTGGGGCTGGCCAGCACGAGCTGCTGGGTGTCGGCCTGGAAGGACACCGGAAAGACCTGAAAGCGCAGCGCCATGGCCTTGGGCACACGCGCCAGCGCTTGCGGGTCGGCCAGCACTGCACTCAGCTCGATGGTCTGCTGGCCCAGCGTCTGGCCCAGCGCCTCACGCATGGCGTCCTCGGTCACGAAGCCCAGGGCGATCAGCGCGTCGCCCAGCTGCGTGCCGGTCTTTTTCTGCTCCAGGAGAGCGATCTGGATCTGGTCGGCCGAGACCAGGCCCATGTGCTGCAGCCGCTCGCCCAGGCGCATCGGCGGGCGCGGCGCGGTGCTCGGCGAAGCGGGGGCGGCGGTGCTCATGGCTGGTCGAGCTCCTGCAGCTCGCCCATGCGCTGCTGCGCCGCCCGGGCCACGGAGCCGCTGGCGCCCAGCTGCAGCGCCTGGTGGTACAGACGCATGGCCTCCAGCGGGCGCTGCAGCTGGTCCAGGGCCACGGCCAGGTTGTAGGCCTGGGCGGCGCCGGCGGGCGCCAGTTGCTGCGCCTGGGTCAGCGGCCCCAGCGCCTCGGGCCAGCGGCCCTGACGGCCCAGGAGTTGGCCCAGCGCACTGTGCGCTGCTGCGTCGCGCGGCTGGCGCTCGGTCCATTCGCGCAGGCGGCTCTCGGCCTGCGCCGGGTCGGACTGCGCCAGCAGCGCCAGCGAACCCAGGCGTGCCGTCTCGTTGCCCGGCCACAGCTGCAGACTGCGCTGGTACGCCTGCCAGGCCTCGTCGCTGCGGCCCTGGCGGTGCAGCACCACGGCCATGCCCAGGGCGGCATCAGCGTCGTCCGGGCGTTCGGCCAGGACCTCCCGGTAGCGTTGCTGGGCGCGCCTGAGGTCGCCTTGCTGCAGCGCCGACCAAGCCTCCTCGAGCTGCGCGGGTGCGTGCGAGCGGCTGACCTCCACCGCGTCTGCTGCGTCCGAGCCGGCTGCGTTATTGGCGCGGTGAGCCTGCCTGGATGGCTGCGCCACCACAGCGGCGGGACCGGTAGCTGCAGCAGGGGGTGTAGGCACCGACGCTGGCGCCGGGGCGGGTACGGGTGCAGGCATCGGTGCGGATACGGGCGCAGACGCCTGCGCGGCTGCAGTCCGGGGGGTGGCTGCCTGCTGGACCGGAGTCGGCAGCGGGGCGTGGGCAGTGGCCGCGCCCGAAGCATCCGGAGGCGGCGCGACGGCTGCGGCCTGGGCGTCAGGCAGCACTGCTTCCATGTGCGGAGCGTCTTCGGCTGCCTGCGCCTGCCCTGCCTCGACAGCTTCTTGCGGCACCTGGGGCGTCTCGGTCGATTCGGGCGCCTGTGCGACAGCGGCGGGGGCCTGAGAGGCCGCGTCTGCCAGGCCGGGGGCCAGCAATGATGGGGTCTGCAAGGTCAGCCAGTATTGCCAGCCCAGCCACGTCAGCACCGCCAGGGTCAGCCCCCCCAGCAAGCCCACCACCAGGCGCCGGCCACGGGTGCGCTGAGCGGCTGCAGTGCGGGCACCCGAGGCGCCGCCGTTGCCCACCATGGTTTGCGCGGCTTCGCGTGCCGCATCGGGGCGCAGTCCGGCCGTGGCTCCTGATAATGCCGGCCGCAGTGGCTGCCCCGGCACGGGGACGACGGGGGGAGCGGGCCCGTCCGAAGCTGCCGCCTGGGCAGGCGGCGCCTGCACCGGCACGGCATGGACGGGCTGGCGGGGAGGCGGAGGCGGAGGCGGAGGCGGAGACGAGGGCACCTCATCCGCAAACGCAGGTTCTGCAGCAGTCGCCGCAGGGCCCACCTGCACCGGCGACGCAGGCCGCTCGTCGGCAGCAGCAGTCCTGTCGGGCAGATTCTGCGGCGCAGCCTGGGGGGCGGGCGGCACGGCCAAGGCGGCTGCATCACTTGCGTGACCCGCATTCTGCAGACTGCCGGCCCGAGGCGGCCGCGTCTGTCCTTCGGCACGTCCCTCGGCACTCAAGGCGGGGCTGGTCGGCGCAGCCTGCGCATCCGACTCCTGCTGGATTTGCGGCGGCGCCTCCATGGGCTCCAGCGACAGGCCCGCGCCGGCCAGCAGGTCCGCGCCGGCTGAAGGGGCCTGGGCCGGGGAAGATTCGACCGTGGAAGGTTCGACCGGGGAAGGGGCAGCTGCCGCCCCTGGGGGGCTGCGCTCGGGATTGCGCCGCAGCGCCTCCAGTAGCAGGCTCATGGCCGCCTCCCCGGGTCTGCCTGGGACAGAGGATCGGCGTCGTAGGGCGACGCCAGTGGCATGCGCTCGGGCAGCGGGCGCAGGGCCTCTGTCAAGTGCGGCTCGAACGCCTGCAGATCGCCGCCCAGGCTGGCACTGGTGACCACCGTGGGCCGCAGGAAGATGACCAGCTCGCTCTTGCTGCTGGACTTCTTGCGGTACTTGAACAGTTCGCCCAGCACCGGCACGCTGCCCACATAAGGCGTCTGGTCAGTGCTGGTCGACACGTCGTCGCGCATCAGCCCGCCCAGCACCGCCGTGTCGCCCGAGCGCACCTTGATGACGGACTCCATCTCGCGTGTCTGAATTTGCGGGATGCGGCTGCTGACCTCGGCCAGGTTCATCTTGTCGGCGCGCGCCATGGCCAGATAGATCGGCACGGCCGGGTCCTCGGCATAGCCGACCACACGCGACAGCGTGGGGCGCAGCACCAGCGTGACCTCGTCGCCCTCGCCGATCAGCGGCATGACGCTCATGACCAGGCCGACCGAGACGCTGTTGGGCGTGGATGTCAAATTGAACACCGGGGCGCTGCCCTGGGTGCCGGCGGTGTAGTTGGCAGTGAGCGTGAAATACACCAGGTCCTCGGTCACCTTGAGCATGGCCGCCTGGTTGTTGAGTGCACTGATCTTGGGACTGGAGAGCACCTTGGTGTTGCCAAACGACTCCAGCAGGCGCAGCGCCACGTTGAGCTGCATGGCATTGACATTGCCGATGCGCGTGTAGGTGGGCGTGATCTGGCTCATGCTCGGGATGATCCCGCTGACCGGCACGCCCGACGGCATGGAGCCACCCGCCGGCCCGATCTGCAGCAGCGGCAGGCCGTTGCGCAGCAACGTCCAGTTGATGCCCTGCTGGTAGTCGTCGGACAGGTTGACCTCGACGATGGTGGCCTCGATCATGACCTGGCGACCGGCGCTTTTCATGACGCGGTCGACGAACTCGCGCACGCGCATGTGCTGGCGGTAGGTGGCGCGCACCGAGACCACGCCGGTCTCCGGATTGGCGATGACCGAGGCCGATTCGCGAAAGCGCGCCGGCACCGGGGCCGGCACGGCGGGAGCGGCCCCCCCGGGCGTTGCTGGCATGGCGGGTTGCGGCACTGCAGCCGCTTCGGCGCCCTCGGGCAGCAGCTTGTCGGTCTCGCGCAGCAGGTCGCGGATGTTTTGCGTGAGCGTCTCCCAGAAACGGTTTTGCGAGGTGTTGGACAGCCGGCTGGTGGAGCTGTTGCCCTCCCCGCCACCGCCGCTGCCTGCGCGGCCGATGCTGGTGCTGGCCGACATGGCGCTTTGCGACTCGCGCGCCAGGTTCAGGTAGTCCACGCGGTAGTGGCGCAGCACGGGCGAGTCGGGCATGACGAACAGGTTGCGCCCCTCCATCTCGTAGCGCATGTTGACCTGCAGGGCCGCGCGGTCGAGGATTTCGGGCAGCGTCTGGTCGATGGCATTCATGCTCACCGTGCCGGCCAGCTCGGGGTGCACGTCCAGGTTCAGCCGCGCGTCGCGCGCGATGGCGAACAGCAGGTTGCGGATGTCCACGTTGTGCACGCTGACCGAGAAGCGCTCGCCGTGGCTGCTGCTGGCCGCGCCGGGCGGGGGCGGCAGCAGCGGCGCATCGACCAGGGCCGGGGGCTGGCCCGGCGCCGTTGCCTTGGGACGCAGGTGCGCCGCATTGGGGGCGGGCGGGCTGCTGGTGCAGGCCGCCAGGCTGGCAAGCAGCAGGGCTGCCAGCACGGGCCGTGCGGCCAGGCGCGGTTTGCGCTGGAACTGGGCAGACATCATGAGAGAGGCCCTGACGGGTCAGACTGCGGTGCAGCGACACTGCGGGCCCGCAAGCAAGGAGTGGCAACAGCCACGGGCGCGACAAGTGCCGGCTCCGCAGCCACGGAAGAAGACATCACGGGCTGGCCGCGCCCGAGCAGATAACCGAGCGCCAGCGCCGCCGCCAGCGCCAGCAGGCCGGCCAGCAGCCAGCCCTTGCCGGGCGGCGGCGCAGTCAGCCAGGCCACAGCACCACGGCGCAGGGGCCGGATGCGGCTGGCCTGCACTTCTTGCACGGCCCGGCCGACATGCTCGCGCGTGACCTGGCGCGCGCCCTGGGCGAACGCCGCCAGCAGCGCCTTGTCGGCCAGCTGGTGGATGGCCCGGATGCGCCCCTGCGAGGCCGCCAGCAGCCGCTGCAGCGCCGCCGGCTCGAACAGCGCCCCGCCCTGCCAGCCCGCGCGGCGCAGGCGGTGCTCGACATAGGCGGCTGCATCCGGGCCGACCAGGGGCTGCAGCTCGAAGCGCTGCACCACCCTGTCGCGCACCTGGCGCAGCGCCGGCAGCGCCAGCAGATCATCGAGCTCGGGCTGGCCGAACAGCACGATCTGCAGCAGCTTGTGGCGCTCGGTCTCCAGGTTGGACAGCAGCTTGATCTCTTCGAGCGAGGCCGGCTGCATGGCCTGCGCCTCGTCGATCAGCACCACGGCGCGCCGGCCCTGGGCGTGGCGCTCGAGCAGCGCACGCTGGATGGTCAGCACCGGGGACTGGCCCTCGCTGGGCGGCTCCAGCCCCCAGTCCTGGATCAGCGAGTGCAGGATCTCGCGCGGGCCGAAGGAAGGGTTGGCCAGATAGACCAGATCGATCTGCGGGCGCGGCAGGCGCTCGGCCAGCATGCGGCTGAGCATGGTCTTGCCGCTGCCGACTTCGCCCACCACGACGATGATCCCGTCCTCGTCGAGCACGGCGTGGTGCAGGGCATCCAGGACGGCTCCGCGCGCCTGGCCGTCAAAGAAAAAACGTCCGTTGGGCGTGATGCCAAAGGGCGGCTCGGTCAGCCGGAAGTGTTCCAGGTAGAGGGACGACAACGTGACGGATCCGCAGGGCGAGCAAGTAGAGAAACCCGGGTGAGCGACGCAACCATCATAGAGCAGGACTGCCCACGTCCGACCTGGATGTAACCATTGGTGCACCCTCTTCGTGTCTCTTTTCTGCGGCTTTGCGTGCCGCCAGGTGCGGCGGCCTCAGCGTCGCTGCCACACGGCCGCGAAGAAGCCGTCCATGCCATGCCGATGGGGCCACAGGCGCAAAAAGCGCCCGTCCTGCGTGCTGTCCTGCGCTTGGCTGGTCAGGCCCTGCGCTGCGGCCACGCGCGCCTGGGTCAGCAGCCCGGCCGCTGACACAGGTGAAAACTCGCGCTGCTCAGCGTCAAAAGCCCGGGCGATGGCTTCGTTCTCGTCGGGCAGCAGGCTGCAGGTGGCATAGACCAGCCGCCCGCCCGGTTTGACCAGCCGCGCCGCGCTGGCCAGGATGGCCCCCTGCAGCCGGGTCAGCTCGGCGATGGATTGCGGTGTCTGGCGCCATTTCAGGTCGGGGCTGCGCCGCAGCGTGCCCAGGCCCGAGCATGGCGCATCGACCAGCACCCGGTCCATCTTGCCGGCCAGGCGCTTGATGCGTTCGTCGCGCTCGTGAGCAATGGCCACCGGGTAGACGTTGGACAGGCCGCTGCGCGCCAGGCGCGGCTTGAGGCCT
>NZ_ALEE01000241.1 GCF_000282995.1 Melaminivora alkalimesophila | reverse complement strand
GGCTTGAGGCCTTCGAGCCGATGCGCCGACACGTCGAAGGCATACAGCCGGCCCGTGCCGCGCATGGCCGCACCGATGGCCAGGGTCTTGCCGCCGGCGCCGGCGCAAAAATCCGCCACCATTTCGCCGCGCCGCGCATCCAGCAGCAGCGCCAGCAGCTGCGAGCCTTCGTCCTGTACTTCGACGGTGCCATTGACAAACGCCGGCAGCCGCGCCAGCGAGGGCTTGCCGCCCACGCGCAGGCCCCAGGGGGAATAGGGCGTGGGCTGCGCCTGGATGCCGGCCTGCTCCAGCTCTCCGAGGACCTGCTCGCGCCGGGCCTTGAGCACGTTGACGCGCAGGTCCAGCGGTGCGGGCTGCCCGAGGGCCTCGGCCAGCTGCCAGAAATCCGGCTCGTCCAGCTGCGCGCGCAGCGCCTCGGCCAGCCACTGCGGCAGGTTGTGCCGGTGCGGCGCCAGCAAATCCTGCTGCGGCACCGCTTCGCACTCGGCCAGCCACTGCAGCTCGGCCGGGCTCAGGGCGGCCCGCAGCGACTCGCGCGCGCGGCTGCGGGCCGGGTCGTCGTCGGCATCTGCCGATGCCGCAGCCAGCCCCAGGATGGCCAGGCGCCGGTGCAGCGGCCCGCTGCCCGAGCGGGCCAGCTGCTCCAGCAGCAGTTTTTTGCGCAGTACGACATAGACCGCATCGCCCAGCAAGGCGCGCTCGCGCGGGCCGAGCTGGCGGCGCTCGCGAAAGTAGCGCGACACGACGGCATCGGCCGGGTGCTCGAAGCGCAGCACCTGCGCCACCAGTTCGGTGCAGGCGTCCAGAAGGGCTTTGGGATGCATGGGGGAATTGTCCCACCCGGCGACCGGGGCGGGCAGGCGCTGGCAGGAAGGCGCAACGGCGTCCTACGGGTGGGGCGCGCCGCGCTGGTTAACTTGGGCGCATCACTGTCGCGGCCGGATCCCAGACCCAGGCCGCCAGCCACAAGGAAGGAGCACCCCATGGACTATCTGTTGCAAGGCATGTTCGGCGAGAAATCGCTCACCAAGGTGGTCGCACTGTACGACGACAAGGCAAGCGCCGAGGCCATGGTCGGCCAGGTGCTGCGCCTGCCCGGAATGGAACCCACCCAGGTGCGGCTGCTGAGCCAGGCCGACCTGAAGACCCACCGCGCCGACCTGTTCGGCCGCAAGATGGAGCCCGAGCAGTCGGGCATCTTCCACACCGCGTTCCGCGCCCACCTGGTGGCCGGCTTCGCGGGCTTCGTTTTGGGCCTGCTGCTGTATGCCTACTGGATGGGCACCGGCCACCCGATGCTGGCCAGCAGCCCGCTGCTCGCCTTCATCGCGATCGTCGGCTTCGCCACCACCTTCGGACTGCTGCTGGGCGGGCTGGTCACCATCCGCCCGGACCACGTGCGCGTCATTGCCCAGGTGCGCTCGGCGCTGCGCGCGGGGCGCTGGGCGCTGGTGGTTCACCCCACGGACAGCGAACAGACGCAGCGTGCGCGCGAACTGCTGGAAGGCAGCGGCGCCAAGGTGATGCGCACCCTCTGAGCGCAGGCAGGTCAGGAGGGCTCAGGCGCTGCCCGCCTGTCGCTCCTGGTCGCAGACCGGCCGCCGGCCCAGCAGGTGCGCCAGGATGGCGCGCGGGTAGATTTCGTGCTCCTGCGTCAGCACCCGCGCCGCCAGCGTCTCGGCCGTGTCGCAGGGCAGCACCGCCACCACGGCCTGCTCCAGGATCGGGCCGACGTCCAGTTCCGCCGTCACTTCGTGCACCGTACAGCCCGCCACCTTGCAGCCCGCATCGATGGCGCGCTGGTGCGTGTCCAGGCCCGGAAAAGCCGGCAGCAACGAAGGGTGAATGTTCAGCAGGCGCCCTGCGAAGCGCTCCACGAAGCCCGGCGTCAGGATCCGCATGAAGCCCGCCAGCACGACCAGCGCCGGATCGTGCGCCTCCACCCCCTCGGCCAGCGCGGCATCGAAGGCTTCGCGCGTGGGATAGGCCCTGTGGTCCACCACCGCCGTGGGAATGCCCCGCTCGCGCGCCAGGGCCAGCCCGCCGGCATCCGGGCGGTTGCTCACCACCGCCGCGATGCGGATGCCGTGGCGCCCGGCCCAGTCCTGCTGCTCGGCCGTGCGCGCGATGGCTGCCATGTTGGAGCCACCGCCGGAGATCAGGATGACGATGTTCTTCATTGCTGCGGATTATCCTCCGGCCATGTCCACACCGTTCGATGGCCGCTCCCGGCCCCTGACCTCGACCGAGGCGCGCGTGCTCGCCACCCTGCTGGAGAAGGCGCGCACCGTCCCCGACAGCTATCCGCTGAGCCTCAACAGCCTGCTGAGCGGCTGCAACCAGAAGACCAGCCGCGACCCCGTCATGCAGTTCGCGGAAGGCGAGGTGCTGGAGGCCCTGGACGGCCTGCGCAGCCGGGCGCTGGTGGTGGAGATCGGCGGCGCGCGCGTGCCGCGCTGGGAACACAACTTCCCACGCGGTGTCGGGGTGCCGGAACAATCGGCCATCCTCCTCGCCCTGCTCATGCTGCGCGGGCCGCAGACCGCCGGCGAGCTGCGCCTGCACGCCGAGCGCTGGCACCGCTTCGCGGACATCTCGTCGGTGGAGGCGTTCCTGGACGAACTCGCGGAGCGAAGCGACGCCAGGGGCGGCCCGCTGGTTACCTTGCTCCCGCGGGCCCCCGGCGCGCGTGAAAGCCGCTGGGCGCACCTGCTCTGCGGGCCGGTGGAGGCCGCCACCGCCGCGCCCCCCGCCCCGTGCAGGCCGGACCACCACCACGGCGATGCAGGCGATTCCCTGCCCCAGCGCGTCCAGGCCCTGGAGGCCGAGGTGGAGCGGCTGCGCGCCACGGTAGAGCGGCTGTGCGAGCAGCTGGGCGTATCGGCCGACCCGGGCGCTTGAAGGCTGCCGCTGTCGCACCTCGGACAGCAGGCGGGCGAACGGTCGTGCTAAAACCGCCTGCCGCAAAGGAGACGTGACGCATGGACCTCGCATTCACCCCCGAAGAGCAGGACTTCCGCGCCGAAGTGCGCGAGTGGGTCCGCAGCCACCTGCCCAGCGAGATCGCGCACAAGGTGCACAACGCCCTGCGCCTGACCCGCGAAGACATGCAGGGCTGGGCCAAGATTTTGGGCAAGAAGGGCTGGCTGGGCTACGGCTGGCCCCAGGAGTTCGGCGGCCCGGGCTGGAACGCGGTGCAAAAGCACCTGTTCGAAGAAGAATGCGCCCTGGCCGGCGCGCCGCGCATCGTCCCCTTCGGCCCCGTGATGGTCGCGCCCGTGATCATGGCCTTTGGCACGCCCGAGCAGCAAGAGCGTTTCCTGCCCGGCATCGCCAGCGGCGAGGTCTGGTGGAGCCAGGGCTACAGCGAGCCGGGCGCGGGCTCCGACCTGGCGAGCCTCAAGACCCGCGCCGAGCGCGTGGGCGACAAGTACATCGTCAACGGCCAGAAGACCTGGACCACGCTCGGCCAGCACGGCGACTGGATGTTCAATCTGGTGCGCACCAGCAGCGAAGGCAAGCCGCAGACCGGCATCTCGTTTTTGCTGCTGGACATGAAGTCACCCGGCGTCACCGTGCGGCCCATCAAGCTGCTGGACGGCGAGTGCGAGGTCAACGAGGTCTTTTTCGACAACGTCGAGGTGCCGGCCGACCAGCTGATCGGCGAGGAGAACAAGGGCTGGACCTATGCCAAGCACCTGCTCGCGCACGAGCGCACCAACATCGCCGACGTGAACCGCGCCAAGCGCGAGCTCGAACGCCTCAAGCGCATCGCCAGGACCGAGGGCGTGTGGGACGACCTGCGCTTTCGCGACCAGATCGCGCTGCTGGAAGTCGACATCGTGGCGCTGGAGATGCTGGTGCTGCGCGTGCTCTCGGCCGAGAAGAGCGGCAAGAACCCGCTGGACATCGCCGGCCTCCTGAAGATCCGCGGCAGCGAGATCCAGCAGCGCTACACCGAACTGATGATGCTGGCGGCCGGGCCCTTCTCCCTGCCCTTCGTCCAGGAGGCCATGGACGCCGGCTGGCAGGGCGACTTCCCCGGCGGCGTGGTCGCCAACGCCCCGCTGGCGGCCAGCTATTTCAACATGCGCAAGACCACCATCTACGGCGGCAGCAACGAGGTGCAGCGCAACATCGTCGCGCAGACGGTGCTCGGCTGAAGGAAACAGGAGACAAGACCCATGGATTTCGACTTTTCCGACGGCCAGCAGCAACTGCGCGAGGCGGTGCGCCGCTGGGTGGACAGGGGTTATGGCTTCGAACGCCGCCGCTCCATCGCCGCCGCGGGCGGCTTCGACCGCAGCGCCTGGAACGAACTGGCCGAGCTGGGCCTGACGGCCCTCACGGTGCCCGAGGCGCACGGTGGCCTGGGCCAGGGCGCGGTGGACGCCATGGTGACCCTGGAAGAACTGGGCCGCGGCATCGTGCTGGAGCCGCTGGCGCAGGCCTTCATCGCTGCGCGCGTGCTCGCTGACTGCGCGCCCGAGGCCGTGCAGGCCGATTGGCTGTCGCGCATCGCCAGCGGCGAGGCGCTGGTCGTCCTGGCCCACCAGGAGCGGCGCGCCCGCTACCGGCTGGACGTGTGCGACACCCAGGCGACGGCCACCCCGGAGGGCCATGCGCTGAAGGGCGCCAAGAGCCTCGTGCCGGCCGGGGACGAGGCGGACGCTTTTCTCGTGCCCGTGCTGCTGGACGGGAAGATCGCCCTGTTCCTCGTCGAGCGCAAGGCCCCGGGCGTCGGTACGCAAGGCTACGGCACGGCGGATGGCAGCCGCGCGGCCGAGTTGCGGCTCGACGGTGCGCCGGCCACGCTGCTCACGCAGGAGGGCCTGGCGGCGCTGGAGCTGGCGGTGGACGTGGGCATCGCCGCCACCTGCGCCTACGCCGTGGGCGCCATGGAGCAGACACTTGCGCTCACCGTCGACTACATGAACCAGCGCAAGCAGTTCGGCGTGCCGATCGCCAGCTTCCAGGCGCTGCGCCACCGCGTGGCCGACATGAAGATGCAGCTGGAGCTGGCGCGCTCCATGAGCTATTACGCCAGCCTGAAGCTGGGCGAGCCGCCCGCCGAGCGCCGCCGCGCCCTGTCGCGCGCCAAGGTGCAGCTGGGCCAGTCCATGCGCTTCATCGGCCAGCAATCGGTGCAGCTGCACGGCGGCATCGGCGTGACCGACGAATACGCCGGCAGCCATTACTTCAAGGCGCTGACGCAGCTGGAGATGTGCTTCGGCGACACGCTGCACCACCTGGGTGAGGTGAGCGCGCGGATGGAGGAGACGGCGGGGGTGTTTGCCTGAGGATAGGCTGTTCCCTTGCCAGACCGCAGAAACCGCGCAAGGCGCGGTTTTCCTTTCCTGCCTCAGCTCAGCAGCCGCGACGACTTCGGCACGTGCGCCATCAGGAATTCCATCTGGTCGGCCAGGATGCGGCGGTTGCGCAGGATGAAGTCTTCCCACAGGCTGGGCACGTACGGCGTGTAGAGCAGCGGCATGCGCGCCTGCTCGGGCGTGCGCGGGCCCTTGCGGTGGTTGCAGGGGCGGCAGGCCGTGACCACGTTCATCCAGTGGTTCGCGCCCCCGCGCGCCACCGGCACGATGTGCTCGCGCGTCAGGTCGTGCTCGTGCAGCTGGCGGCCGCAGTAGGCGCACAGGTTGCGATCGCGGGCGAAAAGCTTGCCGTTGGTCAGGCTGGGTTCGAGCTGGAACAGGTTGATGCTCGGCGCGCCGCGCGTGCCGATGATGCTGCTGACCGCGATCTGCGACTGCACGCCCGTGAGCGCATTGTGGCCACCCCGAAAGAGCGCGACGCGCGCGCCCAGCTCCCAGCGCACGTCTCCGGCGGCGTAATGGGTCACCGCCTCCTCCAGCGTGATCCACGACTGCGGCAGCCCCTGGGCCGACAGCTTCAAGACCTTCACAGAAACCTCCATGCGGGCACGGCGGCCCATGATCCCTTCCCGCACAATATACTCCCCCGGGAAAAATCCTGCGCAAGTGCTTGATGGGACTGGGCATTTCGCTATCGAAAGACAAGCAAGCCAATGAAGATCTTCCGCGGCCTCCACCACGCCGGCATCGCCCCCCACTGCGCCCTGACCATCGGCAACTTCGATGGCGTGCACCGCGGCCACCAGGCGATGCTGGCGCTGCTGGCCGGCGAGGCGCAGCGCCGCGGCCTGCCCAGCTGCGTGCTGACCTTCGAGCCGCACCCGCGCGACTACTTCGCACGCGTGCACCAGCGCCCGGAGCTCGCGCCCGCGCGCATCGGCACCCTGCGCGACAAGCTGGGCGAGCTGGCCGCCTGCGGCGTGGACCAGACCGTGGTGCTGCCCTTCCGGCAGCGGCTGGCGAGCCTG
>NZ_ALEE01000240.1 GCF_000282995.1 Melaminivora alkalimesophila | reverse complement strand
GGCTGGCGAGCCTGTCGGCGCAGGATTTCATCGAGCAGGTGCTGGTGCGCGGGCTGGGGGCACGCTACGTGCTGGTGGGCGACGACTTCCGCTTCGGCCGCCAGCGCGCGGGCGACTACGCGCTGCTGGACGCCGCCGGGCGCGCGCACGGCTTCGAGGTGGCGCGCATGAACAGCTACGAGCTGCACGGCGAGCGCGTCTCCAGCACCGCCGTGCGCGAAGCCCTGGCGGCCGGCGACATGGACGAGGCGGCGCGGCTGCTGGGCCGGCCCTATTCCATCTCCGGCCACGTGGTGCACGGGCGCAAGCTGGGCCGCCAGCTCGGGCGCTCGGCCGCCAGCGGCCCGCACCAAGACGGCTTTCGCACGCTGAACCTGCGCTTCTCGCACTGGAAGAGCGCCGCCAGCGGCATCTTCGCCGTGCGGGTCCATGGCCTGTCGCCCGAACCGCTGCCCGGGGTGGCGAACCTGGGCGTGCGGCCCTCGGTCGATCCCTCGGACGTGAACGGCGGGCGCGTGCTGCTGGAGACGCACTGCCTGGAGTGGCCGGCGCACCTGGGCGCCGAGGGGGCCTACGGTAAAATCATCCGCGTGGAACTGCTGCACAAACTGCACGACGAGCTGAAGTACGACAGCCTGGAGGCCCTCACCGCCGGCATCGCCCGCGATTGCGAGGAGGCCCGCGCGTTCTTCGCCGCCTCCGCCCACGCCGAGACCCGCCGCCAGACCACGCGCGACCGAATTTGACGGGGCCGCCGCCCCGCCAGGGCCGCGCGCCGGCCCGTGCCGCCCTCTCCCGCCCCGCCCGCCCGCGCGGGTCGCCGCACACCCTTGAAGGCACCCCTTCCCATGTCCGAACAGAACGCCAAGAACACCCCCGCGAGCAGCTATCGCAGCACGCTGAACATGCCCGACACGCCCTTCCCCATGCGCGGCGACCTGCCGAAGCGCGAGCCCCAGTGGGCGCGCGAGTGGGACGAGAAAGGCATCTACCAGAAACTGCGCGACGCCCGCCGGGGCGCGCCGAAGTTCATCCTGCACGACGGCCCGCCGTACGCGAACGGCCAGCTGCACATCGGCCACGCGGTCAACAAGATCCTCAAGGACATGATCGTCAAGGAGCGCCAGCTCGAAGGCTTCGACGCGCTCTACACCCCCGGCTGGGACTGCCACGGCCTGCCGATCGAGAACGCCATCGAGAAGCTGCACGGGCGCAACCTGCCACGCGACGAGATGCAGGCCCGTGGCCGGGCCTTTGCCACCGAGCAGATCGCGCAGCAGATGCAGGACTTCAAGCGCCTCGGCGTGCTGGGGGAATGGGACAACCCGTACAAGACCATGAATTTCGCGAGCGAGGCCGGTGAGCTGCGCGCGCTCAAGAAAGTCATGGAGCGCGGCTTCGTGTACCGGGGCCTGAAGCCCGTCTATTGGTGCTTCGACTGCGCCTCGTCGCTGGCCGAGTTCGAGATCGAATACCAAGATAAGCAGAGCCAGACGCTGGACGTGATGTTCCCGGCCGCCGAGCCGGAAAGACTCGCCGCCGCCTTCGGCCTGGCGACTCTGGACAAGCCGGCGTTTGCCGTCATCTGGACCACCACCGCCTGGACCATCCCCGCCAACCAGGCGCTGAACGTGAACCCGGAGCTGGAATACAGCCTGGTGGACACCGAGCGCGGCCTGCTGCTGGTCGCCAGCGCGCTGGTCGAGCAGTGCCTGGCGCGCTGGGGTCTCGAGGGCAGCGTGGTCGCCACGGCGCTGGGCCAAAAGCTCGACCACGTCAAGTTCAAGCACCCGCTCGCGCACGTGGCCCAGGCCTTCGACCGCTACTCGCCCGTGCTGCTGGCCGACTACGCCACGGCCGAGGACGGCACCGGCATCGTGCACTCCTCGCCCGCCTACGGCGTGGACGACTTCAACTCCTGCGTGGCCGACGGCATGCGCTACGAGGACATCCTGAACCCGGTGCAGGCGAGCGGCGTCTATGCGCCGGATCTGGGCCTGTTCGGCGGCCAGCACATCTGGAAGGCCGTGCCGGTCATCATCGACGCGCTGCGACTGGCCGGTCGGCTGCTCGACACCAAGACCATCACCCACAGCTACCCGCACTGCTGGCGCCACAAGACGCCCGTGATCTACCGCGCCGCCGCCCAGTGGTTCATCCGCATGGACGAGGGCGAGGGCGTGTTCACCGACCCGGCGCAAAAGCCCACGCAGACCCTGCGCCAGATCGCCCTCGAGGCCATCGAGCACACGCAGTTCTACCCCGAGAACGGCCGCGCCCGCCTGCGCGACATGATCGCCGGCCGGCCCGACTGGTGCATCTCGCGCCAGCGCTCGTGGGGCGTGCCGCTGCCGTTCTTTTTGCACCAGGAGACGGGCGAGCTGCATCCGCGCACCATGGAGATCATCGACCAGGCGGTGGAGATCATCGAGGCCGGCGGCGTCGAGGCCTGGAGCCGCGTGAGCACCGAGGACATCCTCGGCCCGGACGACGCGCCGCACTACACCAAAAGCACCGACATCCTGGAAGTCTGGTTCGACTCGGGCTCCACCTTCTGGCACGTGCTGCGCGGCACGCACGCCGGCATGCACCACGACGAGGGCCCGGAGGCCGACCTCTACCTGGAAGGCCATGACCAGCACCGCGGCTGGTTCCATTCGTCGCTGCTGCTGGCGTCCGCCATCTTCGGGCGCGCGCCCTACCGCGGCCTGCTCACGCACGGCTTCACGGTGGACGGCCAGGGCAAGAAGATGAGCAAGTCGCTGGGCAACACCGTCTCGCCCCAGGAGGTGAGCGGCAAGCTGGGCGCGGAGATCATCCGCCTGTGGGTGGCGGCAACCGATTACTCCGGGGATCTGGCGATCGACGACAGGATCCTGGCGCGCGTGGTGGACGCCTACCGGCGCATCCGCAACACGCTGCGCTTCCTGTTGGCCAACGTGAGCGACTTCGACCCGGCCGCCGACGCGGTGGCCGACGCGGACCTGCTGGAGATCGACCGCTGGGCGCTGGCGCACGCCGCGCGCGTGCAGCAGGAGATCCTGGCGCACTACAAGGTCTACGAATTCCACCCGGTGGTGGCGCGCCTGCAGCTGTTCTGCTCCGAAGACCTGGGCGGCTTCTACCTGGACGTGCTCAAGGACCGCCTCTACACCACGGCGCCGAAGTCGCTGGCGCGGCGCAGCGCGCAGACGGCACTGCACCAGATCACGCACGCCATGCTGCGCTGGATGGCGCCCTTCCTGTCGTTCACGGCCGAGGAGGCCTGGAAGGTCTTCGGCCACTCCGAATCGATCTACCTGGAGACCTTCACCGAGCTGCCGCAGGGCGACGCGGCGCTGCTCGCCAAGTGGCAGCGCCTGCGCGCCATCCGCGACGTGGTGAACAAGGAGATCGAGAACGTGCGCGCCGCCGGCACCGTCGGCTCGCCGCTGCAGGCGGTGGTGCGCCTCACGGCCGGCCCCGAAGACCATGCGCTGCTGGCCAGCCTGGGCGAGGACCTGAAGTTCATCTTCATCGTCTCCGGCGTCGAGCTGGTGGCGGGCGAGGCGCTGGCGGTGCAGGTCAGCGCCAGCCCCGACACCAAGTGCGAGCGCTGCTGGCACTGGCGCGCCGACGTGGGCCAGGACGCGGCGCACCCCACGCTGTGCGGCCGCTGCACCAGCAACCTCCACGGCGCGGGCGAAGCCCGGCTGCACGCCTGATGGCCCGCGCCGCGGGGGGCAGCCGCCGCGCGGGCGGCGCCAGCATGTGGCCCTGGCTGGCCTGGGCGCTGGTCATCTTCCTGGCCGACCAGTTCACCAAGACGCTGATCCTGGGCTACTACCGGCTGGGCGACGCCACGCCGGTGACGGGTTTTTTCAACATCGTGCGCGCGCACAACACGGGCGCGGCGTTTTCCCTGCTGGCCGACGCCGGCGGCTGGCAACGCTGGCTGTTCACCGGGATTGGCCTGGCGGCGGCGGCGTTCATCCTGTGGCAGCTGCGCCAGCACCCGGAGCAAAGGCTTTTTGCCTTCTCGCTGTCGAGCATCCTCGGCGGTGCGGTGGGCAACGTGGTCGATCGCCTGCAGCACGGCTACGTGGTGGATTTCCTCGATTTCCACTGGCCCTTCCTGTCGGGCATCTTCTACCGCGGCCACTTCCCGTCCTTCAACCTGGCGGACGTGGGCATCACGGTGGGCGCAGCCTGCCTGATCCTGGACGAGCTGCTGCGCGTGCGGCGCGCGCGCTGAAGGCGCCGCGCGCCAAGCCTGCCCCTTTCAGTGCGCCAATGCGGGGCGAGGCGCGCCCGGCGGGAGGGCGCCGTCGTCCTGCCCTTCCAGGCGGAAGCTTCCCGCCATCTGCGCCAGCTGCCGCGCCTGGTCCTGCAGCGCGCTGGAGGCGGCCGAGGTTTCCTCGACCAGCGCCGCGTTCTGCTGCGTGACACCGTCCAGGTGGGCCACCGCCTGGTTGATCTGCGCCAGCCCCTGGGATTGTTCGCGGCTTGCCAGCGCGATCTCGTCCACCAGGCGCGCGACGCGCTCAATCACGTCCACGATTTCCTGCATGGTCGCGCCGGCCTCGCCCACCTGGGCACTGCCGGCCCCGACCTGCGCGGTGGAGGCGGTGATCAGCTCCTTGATCTCGCGCGCCGCCGCGGCCGAGCGCTGCGCGAGCGTGCGCACCTCGCCGGCGACCACGGCAAAGCCCCGCCCCTGCTCGCCGGCGCGCGCCGCCTCCACGGCCGCGTTCAGCGCCAGGATGTTGGTCTGGAAGGCGATCGAGTCGATCACGCCGATGATGTCCGAGACGCGCGTGGAGGACGCGTTGATGGCCTGCATGGTGGCCACCACCTGCTGCATGGTCGCGCCGCCGCGCTGCGCGACGCCGGTGGCGGTGGCCGCCAGCTCGCTCGCCTGGGAGGCGCTGTCGGCGTTGTGCTGCACCGTGCTCGACAGCTGCTCGGTGGCCGATGCCGTCTGCTCCAGCGCGCTGGCCTGCTGCTCGGTGCGCGCCGCCAGGTCGTGCGTGCCCGCCGCCACCTGCGACGATGCCGCGGCGATCGCCACCGCGCCGCCGCTCACGCGCCCGATGGTCTGCGCCAAGTTGCTGCGCATGGTTTCCATCTGCAGCAGCATGGCGGCGATCTCGTCGCCGTCCTTCCCGCCGCGCCCGATGCGCTGCGCCAGGTCGCCCGCCGCGATCGCCTCGGCCGCACCGTTGGCCGCGCGAAAGCCACTCACCAGGCGCGCCAGCAGCGCCAGTCCCATCACCGATGCCGGCAACCCGAGCAAGAAGGTCGCGAACGCGAACACCCACAGCCCGGTTTCGTACCGGGCCTGGGCCGCCTGGTAGGCGCGGTCCGCCTGCTCGACCTGGTGCGCGCGGAAGCGCTGTGCGGCCACCACCATCTGCTCGCCGTGGGTGCGGCCGGCTTCCAGGAAACGTTCCATGTGCGCGGGCGCGTAGTCGCCCTGGCGCACGGCCTGCGCGGCAACGCCGAGTTCCGCCACCCAGGCCGCGCGCGTGGACTGCACGGCGGCGAACAGCTCGCGCTCCGCGCCCTCGCCCACCGCCGCGTCCATCGCCTGCAGGATCTGGCTGAGCCTGTCGCGGTTGGCTGCCAGCGTGTTCAGGTGGTCCTCCACCGGGTGCTGGTGGATGGCCGACAGCGGGTTGTCCGGCGCGTGCTGGAAGGCCAGCAGCAACTGCACCCGGTTCTGCACCGCCAGCGCCGAGACGTCGTCGGCCTGCAGGGCCAGTGCCATGGCGTGGCCGTGTACCGCCTTGAGGCTGTCGCGCGCCGAGGACAGGCCCCAGAGGCTGAGCCCGATGACGACCGCACCCGACAACCAGAACGCGCCAAGGATCAGGATGAAGCGGTGGGTGATGCGCAACCGGTTCCACATGGGGGCAGCCTCTGAAGGGAGAGTGAATTTGATACCTAATGTTACGCCGCGCAGCGCACCCCGGCCCAAAAGCCGGACCCGCGCGCCGGGATAAGCGCAGGAGCCGCTGGCGCACCTGGGGTTTCTGGTGAGGCAGCGCCGCGCAGGGCCCAAGCGGCGCTATGCTGCAGCGTTGGCCGCGCCCGGGAACAGCGGCCCGCCGCTGCATGCCCCCTGCCGGCGGGTCGGCGCCCGGGCGGCGGCCCTCGTTTTTCTGCCCATCCATGAAGCACCTGCTGAACCTGCTCGCCGCCGTCGCCCTGCTCGTCTGGGGTACGCACCTCGTGCGTACGGGGGTGCTGCGCGTGTTCGGCGCCAACCTGCGCACCATGCTGGCGCGCAGCCTCGGCAACCGCTTCACGGCGGCGCTCTCGGGCATCGGCGTCACCGCCCTGGTGCAGTCGAGCACCGCCACCTCGCTGATGACCGCCTCCTTCGTCGGACAAGGGCTGATCACGCTGCCGGCGGCGCTGGCCGTCATGCGCGGCGCCGACATCGGCACGGCCCTGATGGCGATGGTCTTCTCGCTCGACCTGTCGTGGCTGTCGCCGGTGTTCATCTTCGTCGGCGTGGTGCTGTTCATCACCCGCCAGGCCAGCACTGCGGGGCGCGTGGGCCGCGTCTTCATCGGCCTGGGGCTGATGCTGCTGGCGCTGGAGCGGGTGGTGCAGGCCACCGAGCCAATGCTCAGCTCACCCATCACGCCGCTGGTGCTCGAAGCCATCGCCAGCGACCTGATGACGGAGATCCTGATCGGCGCGTTGCTGGCGATCGTCTCCTACTCCAGCCTGGCGGTGGTGCTGCTGATTGCCGCCATGGCAGAGACCCAGGTGGTGCCGCTGGGCATGGCGCTGGGCATGGTGCTGGGCGCCAACCTGGGCAATGGCCTGGCGGCGGTGCTGACCATGGCGCGCTCCAGCGTCGAGGTGCGCCAGGTCACGGTGGGCAACATGGTCTTCAAGATCCTGGGCGTGGCGCTGATGGCGCCCTTCATCGGGCTGTGGATCCGCTATGTGGAGCCGCGCCTGCCCGGCACCTCGCACAGCGTGGTGTTGTTCCACCTGATCTACAACATCATCATCAGCGTCGGCTTCATCGGCTTCACGCAATGGGTCGCCAAGTGGGTCTCGCGCCTGCTGCCCAAGCCCGCCAAGGCCCAGGGCGACCGGCCGCACCACCTCGACCCTTCCGCGCTCGCCACGCCCTCGCTGGCGATCTCCTGCGCCGTGCGCGAGGCGCTGTACCAGGCCGACGTGGTCGAGACCATGCTGCTGGGCGTGATGGACGTGATCCGCAAGAACGACCAGGAACTGGCGCAGCGGCTGCGCCAGATGGACGACGAGGTCGACAACCTCTATTCCTCCATCAAGTACTACCTCACGAAGATCTCGCGCGACGACCTGGGCGAGGAAGAGAGCCGCCGCTGGGCCGACATCCTGAGCTTCACCATCAACATGGAGCAGATCGGCGACATCATCGAGCGCATCCTGCAGGACATCGAGGACAAGAAGATCAAGAAGGGCGTGCACTTCTCCGAGGCCGGCATGGCGGAGATCACCGAGCTGCACGAGCACCTGATCAGCAACCTGCGCCTGGGAATGAGCGTGTTCCTGAACGGCAACGTGCGCGACGCCCAGCGGCTGCTGGAGGAGAAGGTGCACTTTCGCAACCTGGAGCGTGCCTACGCGACCAGCCACCTGATCCGGCTGTCAGATCGCACGCTGCGCAGCATGGAGACCAGTTCACTGCACATCGACCTGATCAGCGACTTGAAGCGCATCAACTCGCACATCAGCTCGATCGCCTACCCGATCCTGGAGTCGGCCCGCCAGTCCCCGTCGCAGCGCTCCCAGCCGGCCGCCGAGGAGCTGCGAGAAGCGCAGGGCGACCATCCCTGAGCCCGACCGGCGCCGCGGCTACCCCACGGCAGCGGGCACGCGGCGCGCATAGCGCTGCGCCAGCACCGCGCAGACCATCAGCTGCAGCTGGTGGAACACCATCAGCGGCAGCACGATGGCGCCGGCCGCCTCGGAGTCGAACAGCACCTTGGCCATCGGCACGCCGCTCACCAGGCTCTTCTTGGAGCCGCAGAAGACGATGGTGATCTCGTCCTCGCGCGAAAAACCCAGGCGCCGCGCAATCCAGGTGGTAAAGCCCAGCACCAGGCCGAGCAGCACGGCGCACACCACCAGCAGCCCGGCCAGCGCCGGCAGCGGCA
>NZ_ALEE01000239.1 GCF_000282995.1 Melaminivora alkalimesophila | reverse complement strand
CCGGCAGCGGCAGCAGCTTCCACAGCCCGCCCGCGACCGCCGCGCTGAAGGCGGTGTAGACCACCAGCAGCACCGAGCCCTGGTCCACGTACTTGAGCGCCGCGGCGTGGCGCGCCATGAAGCCGCCGATCCACGGACGCAGCAGGTGGCCGGCCACGAAGGGCAGCATCAGCTGCAGCATGATGCGCCCGATCCCGGCGAGCACGTCCTGCTCGGCACTGCCGGCCTGGGGCAGCACGGCGCCCACCAGCACCGGCGTGATGAAGATGCCCAGCAGCGTCGAGGCCGAGGCGCTGCACACGG
>NZ_ALEE01000238.1 GCF_000282995.1 Melaminivora alkalimesophila | reverse complement strand
GCACACGGCGGCCGCCATGTCCCCACCCGCCACCGCCGTGAAGGCAATCGCCGACTGCACCGTGGCCGGCAGCACGCACAGGAACAGCACGCCGGTGTAGAGCTCGGGCGTGACCAGCGGCGCGAGCAGCGGGCGCAGCGCCAGGCCGAGCACCGGGAACAGCGCGAAGGTGCTGCCCACCACCAGCAGGTGCAGCCGCCAGTGGCCGATGCCCGCCAGCACGGCTTCGCGTGAGAGCTTGGCGCCGTGCATGAAGAACAGCAGCGCCACCACGCCCACCGTGGCGCGCTCGAGCCCGGCAGCCAGCGCGCCGGTGGCAGGCAGCAGGCTCGCCAGGGACACGGTGGCGAGCAGCGCCAGGGTGAAATTGTCGGGAAGCAGGCGGGAGCGGGCCATCGGCAGCCGGAGGAGCAAAGGAAAGGCCGGCCGGAAGCGTCCGGCCGCGGCGCGGCGCGGCTTCAGTCGAGCGTGAGGATGGTCGAGCCGGTGGTCTTGCGCGCCTCCAGGTCGCGGTGCGCCTGCTGGACCTCGGCGAGCGGGTAGCGCTGCGCGATATGGATCTTCACCTGGCCACTGGCCACGACCTCGAACAGCTGGTCGGCCATCGCCTGCGTGGCCTCGCGCGTGCGGATGTGCGTGAACAGCGTCTGGCGCGTCACATAGAGCGAGCCCAGGGCGCCGAGCTGCGCCGGCGCGAAGGGCGGCACCGGCCCGGAAGCGTTGCCGAAGCTGGCCATCAGTCCGAAGGGCCGCAGGCACCTCAGGGACGGCTCCCAGGTGTCCTTGCCCACCGAGTCATAGACCACCTTCACGCCGCGCCCGCCGGTGATCTCCTGCACGCGCGCGGCAAAGTCTTCCTCGCGGTAGTTGATGGCGTGCGCCGCGCCGTTGGCCAGTGCCAGCTCGCACTTGGCCTGCGAGCCGGCCGTGGCGATCAGCTCCAGCCCGAGCGCGCGCGCCCACTGGCAGGCGATCAGCCCCACGCCGCCGGCCGCCGCGTGGAACAGCACGTGGTCGCCCGGCTGCAGCCCCTCCACGGGCAGCGTCTTCTTCAGCAGGTACTGCGCCGTCAGGCCCTTGAGCATCATGGCGGCGCCGGTCTCGAAGTCGATCGCATCCGGCAGGCGGCACACGCACATGGCCGGCATCACGCGCGCCTCGGCGTAGCTGCCGGGCGGGTTGCTGGCGTAGGCGGCGCGGTCGCCCGGCTGGAGGTGCGTGACGCCTTCGCCGACGGCCTCGATCACGCCCGCGGCTTCCATGCCGATGCCGGCCGGCATGGAGAGCGGGTACAGGCCGGTGCGGTGGTAGACGTCGATGAAGTTCAGGCCGATGGCGCGGTGGCGGATGCGCACCTCGCCGGGGCCGGGTTCGCCCACCGGCACATCGACGAGCTGCAGTTCTTCGGGGCCGCCGTGCTGGCGGATCTGTACGGCACGGACCATGGTCTGGCTTCTCCTGGTGTCTTGCGGGCGGCGCGCCGGCTGCGGGCGCCAAAGCGCCGATGGTGCCACGGCCGGCGGGCCTGCGCGCGGCGAGGGATCCGGTTACAGTCGCGCTCTTCCATGCCCGAGTCTCCCGATCGACGTCCGCCGCTGACCGCCGGCACGGCGCTGCTGCTGGCCACCGCCCCGCTGATGTGGGCGGGCAACGCCGTCGTCGGCCGCCTGGCGGCGCCGCTGATCGCGCCGGTGGCGCTGAATTTCCTGCGCTGGCTGCTGGCCTTCGCCCTGCTGCTGCCGCTGGCCTGGCCGGTGCTGCGCGCGCGCAGTGGCCTGTGGCCGCACTGGAAGCGCTACGCGATGCTCGGGCTGCTGGGCATCGGCTGCTACAACGCGCTGCAGTACATGGCGCTGACCACCTCGACACCGCTGAACGTGACCCTGGTGGGCGCAGGCGTGCCGATCTGGATGCTGGCCATGGGCGCGCTGTTCTTCGGCGCTCCCGTCTCGCGCCAGCAGGTGCTGGGGGCGCTCGCTTCCGTCGCCGGCGTGCTGGTGGTGCTCAGCCGCGGCAGCTGGCAGGAGCTGCAGGCGCTGCGGCTGGTGCCGGGCGATCTGTACATGGTGCTTGCGACGCTGTGCTGGGCGCTCTACAGCTGGCTGCTGGTGCGCACCGACCAGCCGGCAGGCATCCGCGCCGACTGGGCGGCCTTCCTGCTGGCGCAGATGCTCTTTGGGCTGGGCTGGTCCGGCGCCTTCGCGGGCGCGGAATGGTCGCTCGGCCGCTGGCACGCCGAGTGGGGCTGGCCGCTGGTGGCAATCCTCGCCTTCATCGCCATCGGGCCGGCCATCATCGCGTATCGCTGCTGGGGCCTGGGCGTGCAGCGCGCCGGCCCGGTGGCGGGCGGCTTCTTCATCAACCTCACGCCGCTGTTCGCGGCGCTGCTGTCGGCCGCCTTCCTGGGCGAGCTGCCGCGCCCCTACCACGCAGCGGCCTTCGTGCTGATCGTGGGCGGGATCGTGGTGTCGTCGCGGCGCAGCTGATCAGAACGCGCCCGGGCAGGCGCCGCCGTCGGCCAGGATGTTCTGGCCCGTGATGTAGCCGGCCTGCACGCTGCACAGGAAGGCGCAGATGGCGCCGAATTCCTCCGGCCGGCCGAAGCGCCGGGCGGGGATCATCGCCTCCTGCTGCTGGCGCACCTCCTCTTCGCTGCGCCCGGTCTTGGCGGCCGTCGCCTGGAAGGTGGTGGCCAGGCGGTCCGTGTCGAAGCGCCCCGGCAGCAGGTTGTTCACCGTCACGCCGCGCCCGGCGATGCTGCTGCGCGCCAGGCCCGCCACGAAGCCCGTCAGACCGCTGCGCGCGCCGTTGGACAGGCCGAGGATGTCGATGGGGGCCTTCACCGCGCTGGAGGTGATGTTGACCACGCGCCCGAAGCCGCGCCCGGCCATGCCGTCGACCGTGGCGCGCATCAGCTCGATCGGCGCGAGCATGTTCGCCTCGACGGCGGCGATCCAGGCGTCACGATCCCAGTCGCGGAAATCGCCCGGTGGCGGACCGCCCGCATTGGTCACGACGATGTCGAAATCCGCGCCCGGCCCGCCGGCGACCGCGAAGGCGGCCTCGCGCCCGGCCGGCGTGGTGATGTCCCCGGCGGCAAGGAGCACGCGCGGCGCCTCCTGGCCCGGGCCGCGCGCTG
>NZ_ALEE01000237.1 GCF_000282995.1 Melaminivora alkalimesophila | reverse complement strand
CGACGGCCGGCGCCTGCAGCGGGTGCGGGTCGGCCCATTCACGTCGGCCAGCGAGGCCAACGCGGCGGCCGCGCGCGTGCAGGCGCTGGGTCTGGACGCGGTGGCAGCGGCGGTCGAGTGAACCTGGGCCCCGGGCGGGCGCGTTACCGCTGGTGACCCCCTGGGCGCGGCATCGGCGCTATGGACGGTGCTGGGCCGGATGGCGGTCGCAGGCAACGGAAGGATCTGCAATGGCGGGAAGGAAGGTGCGCTGGGCCGTGGGCCTGGCGGCGGTGGCATTGGCGGGCTGTTCGGCCCTCGGTCCGGGCAGCGGTGTCCCCTCGTCGCCGGCGCCCG
>NZ_ALEE01000236.1 GCF_000282995.1 Melaminivora alkalimesophila | reverse complement strand
CGCCGGCGCCCGCCCCCGCGCCGCCTCCGATCGGTGCGAGCACAGCCCCGGTGGGCAGCACCTGCAACGCCCAGCCGGCGCAGTGGGCGGTCGGCAAGACGGCCACCGGCGCCGTCGTCGAGCAGGCGCGCGTGCGCGCCAACGCCCGCATGGCGCGGGTGCTGCGCCCCGGCCAGGCCGTGACGCTGGAGTTCGACGCCGAGCGGCTCAGCCTGCGCGTGGACGCTTCCGGCAAGGTGACGGCCGCCACCTGCGGCTGAGGCGGGCTCCCTGCTTCAGTCCGGCAGGAACAGCGCCTGCAGGTCGCTCAGGAAGTCCAGGCCGCGCGCCGTCGGCCAGACGCGCTCCATGTCGCGCTCGACCAGCCCGCGCGACTCGGCCTCGCGCAGGCCCTGCTCGATGGCGGTGACGGCGAGGCCGGTGCGCGCCGTGAAGTCCGCCAGTGCGAAGCCCTCGCGCAGCCGCAGCGCGTTCAGCATGAACTCGAAGGGCAGGTCGGCCCGGCGGACGTCGTGCTCCTGCGCGATGGCGTTGCCGGCGAGCGCGGCATCCATGTAGCGCTGCGGGTCGCGCAAGCGCACCTGGCGCACGATGCGGTGGGCAAAGCTCAGCTTGCCGTGCGCGCCGGCGCCGATGCCGAGGTAGTCGCCGAACTGCCAGTAGTTGCGGTTGTGCACGCTCGCGTGGCCGGATCGGGCAAAGGCCGAGACCTCGTAGCGCTGCAGCTGCGCTGCCTCGGTCAGCTCGCCGATGCGGTCGAGCATGGCGTAGGCCTCATCGTCCTCGGGCAGGCCCTGGGGCGGGTGGCGCGCGAACCAGGTGTTCGGCTCGATGGTCAGGTGGTAGATCGACAGGTGCGGCGGCCCGAAGCCCAGCGCCAGGCGCAGATCCTCCTCCAGCTCGGCCAGGCTCTGGCCGGGCAGTGCGTACATGAGGTCGAGGTTGAAGGTCTCGAAGGCTTCGCTTGCCTCCTCGGCGGCCGCCAGCGCCTGGGCGCGGTCGTGCACCCGGCCCAGCGCCTGCAGGTGGCGGTCGTGGAAGCTCTGCACGCCGATAGACAGGCGCGTCACGCCCGCGGCGCGGTAGGCGCGAAAGCGCTCGCGCTCGAAGGTGCCCGGGTTGGCTTCCAGCGTCACCTCGCCATCGGCTTCCAGCGGCA
>NZ_ALEE01000235.1 GCF_000282995.1 Melaminivora alkalimesophila | reverse complement strand
CTTCCAGCGGCAGCCGCGCCCGCACCGCCGCCAGCAGGCGGTCGATGGATTCGGGCGCAAACAGACTGGGTGTGCCGCCGCCGATGAAGACGCTGTGCACCGTGCGGCCCCACACCAGGGGCAGGGCGGTTTCCAGGTCGGCGATCAGGGCATCGACATAGCGCTGCTCCGGCAGGCCCTCGACGCCGGCGCGCGCCTCGTGCGAATTGAAATCACAGTAGGGGCACTTGCGCAGGCACCATGGGATATGGATGTAGAGCGACAGCGGCGGCAGGCTGGTGAGTTGCAGCAGGCCAGGGCGCAGGTAGTGCAGCGCATCGCGCGCCGGTGCGGGAGCGGGGCCTGGATCGGGGTGGATGGGAATGCTCATCGGGCCGGTCCTACAGCCAATGCTCGCGGATCAGGGCCTCCATCTGCCGGGCAGCGCGCCCGCGGTGGCTCAGCGCGTTCTTCTCATGCGCCGGCAGCTCGGCGAAGGTGCGACCCAGCTCTGGCAGGAGCAGGACGGGATCGAAGCCGAAGCCGCCCTCGCCCCGCGGCGCCGGGGCGATCTCGCCATGCACCCGGCCCACGGCGATCAGCGGCTCCGGGTCCTCGGGCGAGCGGACAGCCACCAGCGTGCTGACCATGGTCGCGCGCCGGTCCTGCACGCCCTGCATCTGCTCGAGCAGGGCGCGCACGTTGTGGGCGTCGCCCTGGGGGTAGCCGAACCGGGTGGCGTAGTGTGCCGTCTGCACGCCCGGCTGCCCGCCGAAGGCCTGCACGCACAGGCCCGCGTCGTCGGCCAGCGCCGGCAGGCCGGTGTGCGCGGCGGCAAAGCGCGCCTTGGACAGGGCGTTCTCCACAAAGGTATGGAAGGGCTCGGGCGCCTCGCCCACGCCCAGCTCGCCCTGGGCGATGAGCTGCACGCCCAGTGGCGCGAGCATCTGCTGCAGCTCGGCCAGCTTGCCGCGGTTGTTGGAGGCCAGGACCAGTTGCATCGTCATCGAAAGAGGAAAAGTGAAGTCGCGCGCCTGTGCTCAGGCAGCGATGGCGGCGCGCTGCAGCGCGTGCAGCTGTGCGATGCCCGATTGCGCCAGGTCGAGCAGGGCGTCCAGCTCCCGGCGGGAGAAGGCCGAGCCCTCGGCCGTGCCCTGCAGTTCGACGAAGTGTCCGGCATCCGTCATCACCACGTTCATGTCGGTGTCGCAGGCTGCGTCCTCGCGGTAGTCCAGGTCGAGCAGCGCGGCGCCCGCCTGCAGGCCCACCGACACCGCCGCCACCGCGCCACGCAGCGGCGAGCGCGCGAGCTGCCCGCCGGCCAGCAGCGCGGCCACGGCGTCGTGCGCCGCGACCCAGGCGCCGGTGATGGCGGCGGTGCGCGTGCCGCCGTCGGCTTGCAGTACGTCGCAATCGAGGTGGATGGTGCGCTCGCCCAGCAGCTGCAGGTCGAAGACGGCGCGCAGGCTGCGGCCGATCAGCCGCTGGATCTCCTGGGTGCGCCCGCTTTGCTTGCCGCGCGCCGCCTCGCGGTCGCTGCGCGTGTGGGTGGCGCGCGGCAGCATCCCGTACTCGGCCGTGACCCAGCCGGCGCCGGTGCCGCGCCGGTGGGGCGGCGCCCGCTCTTCCACGGAGGCGGTGCACAGCACCCGCGTGTGGCCGAACTCGACCAGCACAGAACCCTCGGCGTGCATGGTGTAGCCGCGCGTGAAGCGGATGGGGCGCAGGGCGTCGGCGGCGCGTCCATCGGCGCGCAGGGGGGCAGGGGAAGTCATCGGCAGATCGCTTTCATGCAAACGGGGCAGTGGCGCCGCGCGCTGGGCGCAGCGCCTGGGCTGCCGGCAGGTTCAGGGCCGGCGCGCGGCCGAGCGCCGGATCGCCTCGTTGATCTCGGCAATCGAGCGCTCGATCGCCTCGTCGTCCAGGTCGTCGTGCTCGAAGTCGTCCAGCGGCTCGCACTGGATGGTCGATGCGAAGACGTCGTCGCCGAAGCCCTCGGTGGAGATGCCCTGCGTGGATTCGAAGGCGTCGGGCACCTCCCATTCCATGGCCAGCACCGTGACGTTGTCGCTGGCGTCGCCGGCGGTGCGCAGTGCGTCCTCGACCAGGTCCGGGACGGCGTGCGAGACCGACTGGCGCCACAGCTGGCGCGCGATGGTCGCGTCGTCCAGCGCGCCCCAGAGCCCGTCCGAGCACA
The DNA here is from genome assembly GCF_000282995.1 of Melaminivora alkalimesophila. Taxonomy (GTDB): domain Bacteria; phylum Pseudomonadota; class Gammaproteobacteria; order Burkholderiales; family Burkholderiaceae_C; genus Melaminivora; species Melaminivora alkalimesophila. The sequence continues at coordinate 5,168 of NZ_ALEE01000235.1, read as the reverse complement.
GCAGGAGGCGGTCGCCCTGCTCCAGCAGCATGGGCTGCGCCACGTCGAACAGCGGCTTGGTGGGCGAGCCCAGGCAGGTGAACAGCACGTTGCGGCTGACCCGCTCCAGACCGGGAATGGCGGCGTTGCGCAGCTCCTGGTAGGAGTGGTCGCGCGTGCGCGCCAGCACCTCGCCGTCGCGCACCAGGTACAGGCGCGAGTCGCCGCAATGGATCCAGTGGGCGCGCCCGTCCTGCACCACGGCCACCACCAGCGTGGTGCGCGGCGTGTCGAGCATGCCGTGGCTGTTGGCGTGGCGCAGGATCTTGTGGTGCGCGGCGAGCAGCGCCGAGGACAGGAACTCCTGCACGTTCTTGAGCGCCGGGCGGGCCTGGCGCTGGAACATGGCAGAGACCGTCTGGATGGCGATCTGCGCTGCCACTTCGCCCTGCGGGTGCCCGCCCATGCCATCGGCGAGCACGAACAGGGCCGACTCGCGCGTGTAGCAGTAGCCCATGCGGTCCTCGTTCTTCTCGCGGCCGCCGCGGCGGCTGATCTGGAAGACGGAGAACTTCATCGGGGCCGGGTTCCCATGTCGGTGGCGCCGCCCACGCGCTGCACGCTCTTCTTGGTATCAGAGACCAGGGAGTCGAGCTGCATGCGCATGCGTTCGGCCACCGACAGCCGGGTGTAGCGGCGCTCGCCCTCGCGCGCCAGTTCCTTCTGCAGGGCAAACACCGACTGCGGGCGCGACAGCGGATCGAGCGCCATGCACCACTCCACCACCTCGATCAGGTTGTCGGAGTAGATGCCGCGCAGCTTGTTCAGCGCCAGCCCCAGGCGGTCCTTCTCCTGGCGCTGTGGCGCCTCGTTGGGCGGGAAGCCCTGCATGCAGGCGTACATGCAGGCGCCGATGGCGTAGATGTCGGTCCACGGCCCGAGCTGGGTGTCGCGGCGGTACATCTCGGGGGCGGCAAAGCCCGGCGTGTACATCGGGCGGATGAAGTTGCCTTCCTTGGACAGCACCTCGCGCGCCGCGCCGAAGTCGATCAGCACCGCCTTGTTGTCGTCCGTGATGAAGATGTTCGCCGGCTTGATGTCCAGGTGCAGCATCTTGTGCTGGTGCACGATGCGCAGCCCGCGCAACACTTCGTCGAACAGCGAGCGGATGGTCGACTCGCGAAACACCTTCTGGGCCTTGAGCTCGCGCGCCGTGATGATGAATTCCTGCAGGCTCGCGCCCTCCAGGTAATTCATCACCATGTAGACGGTCTCGTTCTCGCGGAAGAAGTTGAGCACGCTGACCACCGAGGCGTGCGAGATCTGCGCCAGCGAGCGCCCTTCCTCGAAGAAGCTCTTGAGGCCCAGGCGGTAGAGCGAGAGCTTCTCCGGCGGCACCTTGGGCAGCAGCTCGCCCGGCTCGCGCGTGGCCAGGGCCGCGGGGATGTATTCCTTGACCGCGACCTGCTGGCCTTCGGCGTCGAGAGCCAGGTAGACCACGCCGAAGCCTCCGGCCGCCAGACGCCGCACCACGCGGTAGCCGCCGATCACGGTGCCTGGGGGCAAGGGAGCCGGTTTGGTTTTCGACATGGGCAAAAAACAGGGCGGGCGCGGAGTGCTGCCGCAAAACCCGGATAATCCCGGGATGGCAGACCACCCGTCACAAAGTCCTGGGCCAGTTTACAGCATGACCGGCTACGCCAGCGCCCAGCTGGAGGCCGCCGGCCCGGACCGCACGGCCCCCTCGCTGGGGCTGGAACTGCGCTCGGTCAACAGCCGCTTCCTGGACCTGGCGCTGCGCCTGCCCGAGGACCTGCGCATGCATGAGCCGGCGCTGCGCGCCCTGCTCAGCGCGGGGCTCAGGCGCGGCAAGGTCGAGCTGCGTGCGCATGTCGAGATGGAAGACGGGGCGCGGCTCACCGAGCCGCCCGTGCAACTCCTGGAGCAGGTGGCCAGGGTGCAACAGGCGGTGCGCGCCGTGCTGCCGGACGCGGCGCCGTTTCGCATGGTGGACGTGCTGCGCCTGGGCGCCGGTGCGGGCGCCAGCCGCCAGGACCTGGGGCCGGCCCTGCTCGCGCTGGCGCGTCGGGCCCTGGATGAGCTGAGCGAGGCGAGGGCGCGCGAGGGCGCCCGCCTGGCGCAGATGCTGCGCGAGCGCGTGCAGCAGCTGCGCAGCCTCGCCGAGCAGGCCGGTCCGCTGGTGCCGCAGCTGGTGCAGCAGCAGCGCGAGCGCTTCCTGGAGCGCTGGCGGGAAGCCATGCAGCTGGCCGAGGGCGCCGCCGTGCCGGAGGCGGCGCAGGAGCGAGCGCTCACCGAGGCCACCGCCTATGCCATCCGCATCGACGTCGCGGAGGAGCTCACCCGGCTGGTCGCCCACCTGGACGAGATCGAGCGCCTGCTGGCGCGCGGCGGCGAGGTCGGCAAGCGCCTGGATTTTCTCATCCAGGAGCTGCACCGCGAGGCCAACACCCTCGGCTCCAAGTCCGCCACGATGGAGCTCACGCGCATCGGCGTGGACATGAAGGTGCTCATCGAGCAGATGCGCGAGCAGGTCCAGAACCTGGAGTGACCCCTTTTTCTGACAGCGCCAACCCGCCTCATGGACTACCCCGGAAACCTTTTCGTCGTCTCGGCCCCCAGCGGCGCGGGCAAATCCAGCCTGGTCAAGGCGCTGATGGAAGTGGACTCGCACGTGCAGCCCTCCGTCTCCCACACGACGCGCGCCCCGCGCGGGCAGGAGCGCCACGGCCGCGAGTACTTCTTCGTCTCCGATGCGGAGTTCGACGCCATGGTGGCGGCCAATGGCTTCGTCGAGTGGGCGAACGTGCATGGACGGCGCTACGGCACCTCGCGCCGCGCCATCGAGGAGCGCATCGCCCAGGGCGGCGACGTGGTGCTGGAGATCGACTACCAGGGGGCGCTGCAGATCAAGCAGGCCTTCGACGACGCCGTGCTGGTCTTCATCCTGCCGCCCAGCTGGGAGGAGCTGCGCTCGCGCCTGGAGCGGCGCGGCGAGGACGCGCCCGAGGTGATCGAGATGCGGCTGAAGAACGCCGAGCTGGAGATGGCGCAGGTCGAGAAATTCGACTTCGTTATAATCAATGAAGTCTTCGAGCGGGCGCTTTTCGACCTGAAGACCATCGTCCACGCCCAGCGGCTCAAGTACCTGGCCCAGCGCCGCTCCCGGGCCGACACCTTCGCCTCGCTCAACATCCCCGAATAGCTTTTCCCTGGAGCATCCCATGGCACGCATTACCGTGGAAGACTGCCTCGAGCAGATCCCGAACCGTTTTCAGCTGGTGCTTGCCGCCACCTACCGCGCGCGCATGCTCAGCCAGGGCCACGCGCCCAAGATCGAGAGCCGCAACAAGCCGGCCGTGACCGCGCTGCGCGAGATCGCCGCCGGCAAGGTCGGCCTGGAGATGCTCAAGAAGGTGCCGGGCTGAGCCGCCAAGGCTGTCGCCACCCAGCACGAAAAGCACCGCGCGGCGGTGCTTTTTTCATGGCTGCCCCGCAAGGCGCACTGGCGCTATAGTTAGAGGGCCATGGCTTCCTCCTTCAACGCGGTATTGACCCACATGCCAGCGCCGCCAGGTGACGGTGGCGAAGGGGAGGTTGTGGCCCGCACCGCCGTCGCCAACGCCGCGGCTGCCAGCTTCGCCGCGTTGCTGGAAAAACTCGACTACCTCGACGAGGCACAGGTCGAGCAGGTGCGCCAGGCCTACCGCTACGCCGACCAGGCGCACCTGGGCCAGTGGCGCAGCAGCGGCGAGCCCTACATCACCCACCCCATCGCCGTCGCCGCGCTGTGCGCCAGCTGGAAGCTCGACGCCCAGGCGCTGATGGCCGCGCTGCTGCACGACGCGATGGAGGACTGCGGCATCACCAAGGCCGACTTGGTGGAGCGCTTCGGCGCCCAGGTGGCCGAGCTGGTCGATGGCCTGACCAAGCTCGACAAGCTGCAGTTCAACACGCGTGAGGAAAACCAGGCCGAGTCCTTCCGCAAGATGCTGCTGGCGATGGCGCGCGACGTGCGCGTCATCCTCATCAAGCTGGCCGACCGCACGCACAACATGCGCACCCTCTCGGACATGCCGCGCAGCAAGTGGCGCCGCATCGCCTCCGAGACGCTGGAGATCTACGCCCCCATCGCCCACCGCCTGGGGCTGAACCAGACCTACCGCGAGCTGCAGGACCTGTCGTTTCGCCACCTGCATCCGTGGCGCTACGCGACGCTGGCCAAGGCGGTGGCGCGCAGCCGCAGCCGCAGCCGCGACGCGGTGCAGAAAGTGCAGGCCGAAGTCGATGCCGCCTTTGCCCGCACCGGCATGCCGGTGCGCCTGGCCGGGCGCGAGAAGACGCTGTTCGCGATCTACGAGAAGATGCAGCTCAACCACCTGAGCTTCGCCCAGGTGAGCGACCTGTACGGTTTTCGCGTGGTGGTGCGTTCGGTGCTCGACTGCTACACGGCGCTGGGCGTGCTGCACCAGATCTACAAGCCGGTGCCGGGCAAGTTCAAGGACCACGTCGCCATCCCCAAGCTCAACGGCTACCAGTCGCTGCACACCACGCTGGTCGGCCCCGCGGGGCTGAACGTCGAGTTCCAGGTGCGCACCGAGGAGATGCACGTGGTGGCCGAGGCGGGCATCGCCGCCCACTGGCTCTACAAGGCGCGGGCGGGCGAGGGCGACGCCGCCGAGCGCATGGGCACGCAGTGGCTGCAGTCGCTGCTGGACATCCAGAACGAGACGCGCGATGCGGCCGAGTTCTGGGACCACGTCAAGGTGGACCTGTTCCCGGATGCGGTCTACGTCTTCACGCCGCGCAGCCAGATCCTGGCGCTGCCGCGCGGCGCCACCGTGGTGGATTTCGCCTACGCCATCCACAGCGACGTGGGCGACCGCACCGTGGGCGCGCTGGTCAACAACGAGGAGGTGCCGCTGCGCACCGAGCTGAAGAACGGCGACGTGGTGGAGGTGCGCACGGTCCAGGGCGCGCGCCCCAACCCCGCCTGGCTGGGCTTCGTGCGCACGGCACGCGCGCGCTCCAAGATCCGCCACTACCTCAAGACCCTGGCGCAGAACGAATCGGTCGGGCTGGGCGAGAAGCTCCTCACCCAGGCGCTGCGCGCCGAGGGCATCGAGCAGCTGCCCGACCCGCAGGAGCATGCGGCGCTGTGGGAGCGGCTG
>NZ_ALEE01000234.1 GCF_000282995.1 Melaminivora alkalimesophila | reverse complement strand
GCTGCTGCGCTTCACGGGCAGCCGCAACCAGGCCGAGCTGATGACCGACATCGGCCTTGGCCGGCGGGTGGCGGGCATCGTCGCCAAGCGGCTGGCGCTGCTGCTGGCCGAGGGCGGACAGCGCCCGGACGCGCTGCTGCTCAGCCGCGAGCGCTTCGGCGCGCACGAGAATCTTTCGCAAGGCAGCATCACGCTGGACGGCAACGAGAGCGCCTCGGTCCAGTACGCGCCGTGTTGCCGGCCGGTGCCGGGCGACGCCATCGTCGGCTACCTTGGCCGGGGCGAGGGGCTGGTGGTGCACCATGCCCAGTGCGCGGTGGCGCAGAAGCTGCAGCACAAGGACGCCGAGCGCTTCATCGCGGTCGACTGGGCGGACGAGCCGGCGCGGGTCTTCGAGACCGGCATCACCCTCACGGTGAGCAACGGCAAGGGCGTGCTGGCGCGGGTGGCGTCGGTGATCGCCGAGTCGGAAGCGGACATCGTGCGCGTGGAGATGGACGACGCCATGGCGACCACCGAGCTGCGCTTCGTGATTGCGGTGCGCGACCTGGCGCACCTCGATGCCGTGCTGCGCAACCTGCGGCGCACGGCGTCGGTGCTGCGCGCG
>NZ_ALEE01000233.1 GCF_000282995.1 Melaminivora alkalimesophila | reverse complement strand
CCGCGGGCCGCTGAACGGCGGGCGCGCGGCAACGGCTCAGGGTGCCGGTGGCGCGGGCGCCGGGTAGCTGACCGACAGAACTTCCAGCCGGCGCAGGCCCGCCGGCGTCATGAGCTGCACCTCGTCGCCCTCGCGGCTCTTGAGCAGGGCGCGCGCCACCGGCGAGATCCAGCTGACCTGGCCCTGGGCGTTGTCGGCCTCGTCGATGCCGAGGATGGTGATGGTGCGCTCCTCGCCCTCGTCGTCCGCGTAGCGGACCGTGGCGCCGAAGAAGACCTGGTCGCTGCCCTGGTGCACCGAAGGATCGACCACCTCGGCGATCTCCAGGCGGCGCGTGAGAAAGCGGATGCGGCGGTCGATCTCGCGCAGGCGCTTCTTGCCGTAGAGGTAGTCGCCATTCTCCGAGCGGTCGCCGTTGCTCGCCGCCCAGTGGACGATGTCCACCACCTTGGGGCGCTCCACGTCGATCAGCTCCATGAGCTCGCCGCGCAGGCGCGCGTAGCCCTGCGGGGTCATGTAGTTCTTGGCGCCGGCCGGGATGCTGGGGCCGGCGGGCAGTTCGTCGTCCTCGTCGGGGACGTCGGTCTCGCGGGTGAAAGCCTTGCTCATGCCGCCATGGTGCCGGCAATTGGCGACGAGCCAAAGAAAAAGCCCTGAAACCGGGTGGTTTCAGGGCTTCGGGTTTGGCGCGGCTGGCAGGAATCGAACCCACGACCCCTTGGTTCGTAGCCAAGTACTCTATCCATCTGAGCTACAGCCGCGAAGCCTTGAATTGTAGCACGGAATTTCCGTCTCTCTTCAAGCATCTCCAGTTTTTTTCCGGTCACTGCCGTGCACCGGGTCCCACACTGGCGATGCCGAGATTGTAATGCGCTTTTTGCGCTGTGGCTGGCTTGCAGGGCAAAAAAGCGGGTGCGGCCTGCAAGCCTGTGTCCGTCAGCGCCCCGTATAGCCCAGGCAGGCACCGGCATTGGGGCGGCCGCGGCATTCGCGCCGCAGGCGGCGCTCGCGCTCGGTGGCGCTTTCCTGCGAGCCGGCCGGCTGGTGCCGCACCCGCACGGAGCGCGCCTTCGGGGCTTTCCTGTCTTGCTGGCTGCGGGCCTGGGGGGCCTGCTGCGCGGCGGCGGTGAACGCTGGGGCAGCGCCCATCGCGAGGCCGAGGCCGAGGCAGAAGGCGGCTTGCAGCAGGAAGCGGTGGCAGCGTTTCATGGACGTGGCTGGGGGAGGGCGGGAGGCGCATCTTCGCCTCCGCGCCGCCCGCAGGGCCATCGGGGGAGGGTCGGATCGCTGGAAAAGACGACCCGCGCTATAATTTGCGGGTTTTGCACCGTGCAGAACGCACGCGGCGGCCTTTCCAGTCGCCCGCGCAAGTCAAAAAAACCAGGCCCCGGGCCACGCGAAGGTCGCGTGCGCCGGCCTCACTCCAGGAAACTTTCCATGATCGCATCATCCGTCAAGGCCGAGGTCGTCAAGGCCAACCAGCGCGCTGCCAACGACACCGGCAGCCCCGAAGTGCAGGTGGCTCTGCTGACCGCCCGCATCAACGAGCTGACCCCGCACTTCAAGCAGCACGCCAAGGACCACCATGGTCGCCGTGGTCTGCTGCGCATGGTCAGCCGCCGCCGCAAGCTGCTGGACTACCTCAAGGCCAAGGACGCCGAGCGCTACACCGCGCTGATCGCCAAGCTCGGCCTGCGCAAGTAAGCGCGGCCGAACGCAACAACGCCTGGGTTGGCTCTGCCTGGCTCAGGCGTTTTTGTTTTGGCGCGCAGGCTCTTGCAGAGCGAAGCTGTGTCATTCCAGGGGCGCTGGTCCGCGCCCGCCAGCGCCGCTGGAATGGCATCGTGTTCTGCATGGAAGCGCGCGCCAGCCCTCAATCCCTGAACAAGGAGCCATCATGAGCATTTTCAACAAGGTCACCAAGAGCTTCCAGTGGGGCGACAAGACCGTCATCCTTGAGACCGGCGAGATCGCCCGCCAGGCGTCGGGCGCCGTGCTGGTGAACATCGACGACACCGTGGTGCTGGCCACCGTGGCCGCCTCCAAGAATCCGAAGCCTGGCCAGGACTTCTTCCCGCTGACGGTCGATTACATCGAGAAGACCTACGCCGCCGGCAAGATCCCGGGCAGCTTCTTCAAGCGCGAGGCCAAGCCGTCCGAGCTCGAGACGCTGACCAGCCGCCTGATCGACCGCCCGATCCGCCCGCTGTTCCCCGAAGGCTTCTACAACGAGGTGCACGTGGTGATCCACACCATCTCGCTGAACCCCGAGGTGGATGCCGACATCGCCGCCATGATCGGCGTGAGCGCGGCGCTGGCGATCTCCGGCATTCCCTTCAGCGGCCCGATCGGCGCGGCGCGCGTGGGCTACATCAACGGCGAGTATGTGCTCAACCCCGGCCAGACGGCACGCAAGAGCTCGCAGCTCGACCTGGTCGTGGCCGGTACCGAGTCCGCCGTGCTGATGGTGGAAAGCGAAGCCGACCAGCTGCCCGAGGACGTGATGCTCGGCGCCGTGGTCTTCGGTCACGAGCAGGGCAAGATCGCCATCGAGGCCATCCACGAGCTGGTCCGCGAGGCCGGCAAGCCGGTGTGGGACTGGAAGCCCGCACCCAAGGACGAGGCCTTCGACGCCAAGGTGCGTGGCCTGGCCGAGGACAAGCTGCGCGCGGCCTACCAGATCCGCAGCAAGCAGGCGCGCACCCAGGCGCTGCGCGAGGCGTCGGCGTCGGTGCTGCAGGCACTCAAGGACGAGGGCGCGGAATTCGACACGACGGCCGTGGAATCGCTGCTGTTCGACCTGGAGGCGCAGATCGTGCGCAGCCAGATCCTGGCCGGCGAGCCGCGCATCGACGGGCGCGACACGCGCACCGTGCGCCCGATCGAGATCCGCACCTCGCTCCTGCCGCGTGCCCACGGCTCGGCGCTCTTCACGCGCGGCGAGACCCAGGCGCTGGTGGTCTCCACCCTCGGCACCGAGCGCGACGCGCAGCGCATCGACGCGCTGGCCGGCGAGTACGAGGACCGCTTCCTGTTCCACTACAACATGCCGCCGTTCGCTACCGGCGAGGCCGGCCGCATGGGCTCGACCAAGCGCCGCGAGATCGGCCACGGGCGCCTGGCCAAGCGCGCCCTGGTGCCGCTGCTGCCTTCCAAGGAAGAGTTCCCCTACACCATCCGTGTGGTCTCGGAGATCACCGAATCGAACGGCTCCTCGTCCATGGCCTCGGTCTGCGGCGGCTGCCTGGCGCTGATGGACGCCGGCGTGCCGATGAAGGCCCATGTTGCCGGCATCGCCATGGGGCTGATCAAGGAGGGCAACCGCTTTGCCGTGCTGACCGACATCCTGGGCGACGAGGACCACCTCGGCGACATGGACTTCAAGGTCGCCGGCACCACGGCCGGGCTCACGGCGCTGCAGATGGACATCAAGATCCAGGGCATCACGCGCGAGATCATGGAAGTCGCCCTGGCGCAGGCCAAGGAGGCGCGCCTGCACATCCTCGGCGAGATGCAGGCCGCCATGGGCGAGGCGCGCGCCGAGATCTCCAGCTTCGCGCCCAAGCTCTACACCATGAAGATCAACCCGGAGAAGATCCGCGACGTGATCGGCAAGGGCGGCGCGACCATCCGCCAGCTCACCGAGGAGACCGGCACGCAGATCAACATCGAGGAAGACGGCACCATCACCATCGCTTCGACCGAATCGGCCAAGGCCGACGAGGCGCGCCGCCGCATCGAGGAACTGACGGCCGAGGTCGAGGTCGGCCAGGTCCACGAGGGGCCGGTGACGAAGATCCTGGACTTCGGCGCGCTGATCAACCTGCTGCCTGGCAAGGATGGCCTGCTGCACATCAGCCAGATCGCGCACGAGCGCGTGGAGAAGGTGGGCGACTACCTGCACGAAGGGCAGGTGGTCAAGGTCAAGGTGCTCGAGACCGACGAGAAGGGCCGGGTCAAGCTGTCCATGAAGGCGCTGCTCGAGCGCCCGGCCGGTCTGGAGCGCCCGGAGCGCGGTGACCGGGGCGAGCGCCGCGAGGGCGGCCGCGGCCGCGGCAACGGCCACAATGGCCAGGGCGGCGGCAGCGGCCAGGGTACGGACGGCGAGGCGACGCCCGGTCTCTGAAGGCGCGGCGGGCCGTCCAGTTGGGGCCAGGTGGCCGGCGGCCATGCGCCTGCCGGCCGCCGCAGTGATGCGAGAGGCAGTGATGCAAGAGTCCATGCAGGCGGTGGAGATCACGGAATTCGGGCCGCCCGAGGTGCTGCGCCTGGTGCAGCGGCCGCGCCCCGAGCCGGGGGCGGGCGAGGTGCTGATCCGTGTCGCCGCCAGTGGCGTGAACCGTCCAGACGTGATCCAGCGCAAGGGCCACTACCCCGCGCCGCCTGGCGCCTCGGACCTTCCGGGGCTGGAGGTGGCGGGCGTGATCGAGGGCGGTGATGCCCAGGCGATGGAAGAGGCCGGGCTGCAGGTGGGCGACCGCGTCTGCGCCCTGGTGGCCGGCGGCGGCTACGCCCAGTGGTGCGTGGCGCCGGCGCTGCAGTGCCTGCCGGTGCCCGAAGGGCTGTCCGACGTGGAGGCGGCCTCGCTGCCCGAGACCTTCTTCACCGTGTGGAGCAACGTCTTCGACCGCGGCCGGCTGCAGCCGGGCGAGCGCTTGCTGGTGCACGGGGGCTCGAGCGGCATTGGCGTGACGGCCATCCAGCTGGCGCGCGCGCGCGGCGCCACGGTGATCGTGACCGCCGGCAGCGACGAGAAATGCGCCGCCTGCCTGGCGCTGGGCGCGCACCACGCCATCAACTACCGCAGCCAGGACTTCGTCGCCGAAGTGCAGCGCATCACGGAGGGTCGCGGCGTGGACGTGGTCCTGGACATGGTCGCGGGCGACTACGTGGCGCGCGAGATCGGCTGTCTGGCCGAGGATGGGCGCATCGTGATCATCGCCGTGCAGGGCGGCACGCGCGCGCAGATCGATGCCGGGGCGGTGCTCAGGCGCCGGCTGGTGATCACCGGCTCGACGCTGCGCCCGCGCCCGGTGGCCTTCAAGGCGGCGATCGCCGCGGCGTTGCGCCAGCAGGTCTGGCCGCTGCTGGCCGAGGGCCGCATCCGCCCGGTCGTCCACAGCACCTTCCCCGCCGCCCAGGCCGCCGAGGCGCATGCCCTCATGGAATCCAACCGGCACGTGGGCAAGATTGTCCTGACATGGAGCACGTGATGACCCGAGCCAAGCTCATCGCTGGAAACTGGAAGATGAACGGCAGCCTGGCTGCCAACGAGGCCCTGGTGCAGGCGCTGCGCGCCGGTCTGCAGGAGGCGGGCGGGGCGGGCGACTGCGCGGTCGCCCTGGCCGTGCCCGCGCCCTACCTGGCGCAGCTGCAGTCGCTGGTCGCCGGCTCGGACATCCGCCTGGGGGCGCAGGACGTCTCGCGCCACGAGGGCGGCGCCTACACCGGGGAGGTGTCGGCGGCGATGCTGCGCGACTTCGGCGTGCGCTACGTGCTGGTCGGCCACTCGGAGCGGCGCCAGTATCACGGCGAGAGCGACGACGACGTGGCCGCCAAGGCGCAGCGGGCGCTGGCGGCCGGCATCACGCCGGTGGTCTGCGTGGGCGAAACGCTCGCCGAGCGCGAGGCCGGCCAGACCGAGGACGTGGTGCGCCGGCAGCTGGCGGCGGTGATCCGCGCGAACGGCCCTTGCATCAGCGAGATCGTGGTCGCCTATGAGCCGGTCTGGGCCATCGGCACCGGCCGCACCGCCACGCCCGAGCAGGCCCGGCAGGTTCACGGCGTGCTGCGCGCCCAGCTCGCCGCCGCCACCGCGCAGGCGCAGCGCGTGCCCATCCTCTATGGCGGCAGCATGAACGCGGCCAATGCCGCGCAGCTGCTGGCCCAGCCGGACATCGACGGCGGCCTGGTGGGCGGCGCGTCGCTCAAGGCTGCCGACTTCCTGCAGATCATTGCGGCCGCGCGCGCCAGCTGAGGCGCCCGGCCCTTCCCACCCATTCGAAAGTAGAACACCATGAGTGCATTCGTGAACCTGATCCTGGCGCTGCAGATCCTGACCGCCCTGGCGATGATCGGGCTGATCCTGATCCAGCACGGCAAGGGCGCCGACATGGGGGCGGCCTTCGGCAGCGGCGGCTCCGGCAGC
>NZ_ALEE01000232.1 GCF_000282995.1 Melaminivora alkalimesophila | reverse complement strand
GAGGCGCCGGCTGCAGCCGTGCCGGCCGCGCCGGCAACACCGGCACCGGCCGAACCCGCCGCCAGCACCGACGCGCAGCCGGCGCCGGATGCCCAGCCGCCGGCCGACACGCCCCCCGAGGCGCCCGCCGCCGGCGCGGCCCAGATCCCGACCAAGTGAGCCCGCGCCCGGCGGCGCAAAAAATGCGGCCGCCAGGCATGTGACAGGGTTTTTCCGGGTTAGAATCGTCGTCTGTCCGGACTTGCTTCGCAGCACCTTTTGCGCAGCGCCGGTCCGGATCTCTGCAACAGCCGTCGTGGTGGAATTGGTAGACACGCTATCTTGAGGGGGTAGTGGCGAAAGCTGTGCGAGTTCGAGTCTCGCCGACGGCACCAATCACAAGAGGCCGCCTTGTCCGGGTCGCTGTGCGGCCCAGGCGGGGCGGCTTTTCAGCGGTGAGAAGGCGCTCCGATGAATCTCGATCAGTACCTCCCGGTTCTCCTCTTCCTCCTGGTGGGTGCCGGCGTGGGCGTGGTGCCCCTGCTGCTGGGCTACATCCTCGGGCCGCGCCGCCCGGACCCGGCAAAGAATTCCCCCTACGAGTGCGGCTTCGAGGCCTTCGATGACGCGCGCATGAAGTTCGATGTGCGCTACTACCTCGTGGCCATCCTCTTCATCCTGTTCGACCTGGAGATCGCCTTCCTCTTTCCGTGGGCCGTGAGCCTGCAGGACGTGGGCATGACCGGGTTCGTTGCCGTGCTGGTCTTCCTGGCGATCCTGGTGGTGGGCTTCGTCTACGAGTGGAAGAAGGGCGCCCTGAACTGGGAATGACGGGCCGGCGGCTGCTCAAAGGAATGACGTGATGATTGATGGTGTGATGAAGGAAGGCTTCATCACCACGAGCTACGACTCGGTGGTGAACTGGGCCAAGACCGGCTCGCTGTGGCCCATGACCTTTGGCCTCGCCTGCTGCGCGGTCGAGATGATGCACGCGGCGGCGGCCCGCTACGACCTGGCCCGCTTCGGGGCCGAGGTGTTTCGCGCCAGCCCCCGCCAGTCCGACCTGATGATCGTCGCCGGCACGCTGTGCAACAAGATGGCGCCGGCGCTGCGCAAGGTCTACGACCAGATGGCCGAGCCGCGCTGGGTGATCTCCATGGGTTCCTGCGCCAACGGCGGCGGCTACTACCACTACAGCTACTCGGTGGTGCGCGGCTGCGACCGCATCGTGCCGGTGGACGTCTACGTGCCGGGCTGCCCGCCCACGGCCGAGGCGCTGATCTACGGGATCATCCAGCTGCAGCAGAAGATCCGCCGCACCCACACCATCGCCCGCGCATGAGGGAAGAGAGCATGTCGAACATTGCGATTGCACCCGAGGCCCTGCGCGATGCGGTGGCTGCCGCGCTGGGCGAGCGCGCGCGCGAAGTCAGCCTCTCCCGGGGCGAGGTGACGGTGGTGGTGCCGCACGCCCATTACCTGGAGGCGATGCGCACGCTGCGCGATGCGCCGGCCTGCCGCTTCGAGCAGCTGATCGACCTGTGCGCGGTCGACTATTCCACCTACGGCAACGTCGGCACCGAGGGCCCGCGCTACGCCGTGGTCTCGCACCTGCTGTCGGTCTCGCTGAACCAGCGGGTGCGCGTGAAGGTGTTCTGCCCGGACGACGATTTCCCCGTCCTGCCCTCGGTGACCGGCATCTGGGACGCGGCCAACTGGTTCGAGCGCGAGGCCTTCGACCTGTTCGGGATCGTGTTCGAGGAGCACAACGACCTGCGCCGGATCCTGACTGACTACGGCTTCATCGGCCACCCGTTCCGCAAGGACTTCCCGCTGTCGGGCCACGTCGAGATGCGCTACGACCCCGAGCTGCGGCGCGTGGTGTATGAGCCGGTCTCCATCGAGCCGCGCGAGCTCACGCCGCGCGTCATCCGCGAGGACAACTACGGGGGCCTGCACTGAAGGCGCCCGCCGCCCAGTGGAACGATCCATGGCTGACATCAAGAACTATTCCCTGAACTTCGGCCCGCAGCACCCGGCGGCGCACGGCGTGCTGCGCCTGGTGCTCGAGCTCGACGGCGAGGTGGTGCAGCGCGCCGACCCGCACGTCGGGCTGCTGCACCGCGCGACCGAGAAGCTCGCCGAGCACAAGACCTACCTCCAGTCGCTGCCCTACATGGACCGGCTGGACTACGTCTCGATGATGAGCAACGAGCACGCCTACTGCCTGGCCATCGAGAAGCTGCTGGGCATCGAGGTGCCGCTGCGCGCGCAGTACATCCGCGTGATGTTCTCCGAGATCACGCGCCTGATGAACCATCTCATGTGGCTGGGCTCGCACGGGCACGACTGCGGCGCCTCGACCATGCTGCTCTACACCTTCCGCGAGCGCGAGGACCTGTTCGACATCTACGAGGCGGTGTCCGGCGCGCGCATGCATGCCGCCTATTTCCGCCCGGGTGGCGTCTACCGCGACCTGCCCGACTCCATGCCGCAGCACCAGCCCGGCAAGGTGCGCAGCGCGCGCTCGGCCGAGGAGCTCAACCGCAACCGCCAGGGTTCGCTGCTGGACTTCATCGAGGACTTCACCCAGCGCTTTCCTGCCTGCGTGGACGAGTACGAGACGCTGCTCACGGACAACCGCATCTGGAAGCAGCGCACCGTGGGCATCGGCGTGATCTCGCCCGAGCGCGCCCTGAACCTCGGCATGACCGGCCCGATGCTGCGCGGCTCGGGCGTGGCCTGGGACCTGCGCAAGAAGCAGCCCTACGAGGTCTACGACCGTCTGGAGTTCGACGTGCCGGTGGGCGTGACGGGCGACTGCTACGACCGCTACCTGGTGCGCGTCAACGAGATGCGCCAGTCCAACCGCATCATCCAGCAGTGCATCCAGTGGCTGCGGGCCAACCCCGGCCCGGTGATCACGGACAACCGCAAGGTGGCGCCGCCGCCGCGGGAGCGCATGAAGTCGGGGATGGAAGACCTGATCCACCACTTCAAGCTGTTCACCGAGGGCTTTCGCGTGCCCGAGGGCGAGGCCTACGCGGCCGTGGAGCACCCCAAGGGCGAGTTCGGCATCTACATCGTCAGCGATGGCGCCAACAAGCCTTACCGGCTGAAGATCCGCGCCCCCGGCTTTGCGCACCTGGCGGCCTTCGACGAGGTGGTGCGCGGACACATGATTGCCGATGCCGTCGCCATCATCGGCACCATGGACATCGTGTTCGGAGAGATTGACCGATGATTACCGAAGCGACCAAGGAGCGCTTTGCGCGCGAGGTGGCGAAGTACCCCGCCGAACACCGGCAGTCGGCCGTCATGGCCTGCCTGGCCATCGTGCAGCAGGAGCAGGGCCACATCACCCAGGAGGCCGAGGCGCAGATCGCCGAGTACCTGGGCATGCCCGAGATCGCGGTGCACGAGGTCACCACTTTCTACAACATGTACAACCAGCAGCCAGTGGGCAAGTACAAGCTGGCGGTGTGCACCAACCTGCCGTGCCAACTGCGCGGCGGGCTGCAGACGCTGCGCGCGCTGGAGGCCAAGCTTGGCATCGCCATGGGCGAGACCACCGCGGACGGGATGTTCACGCTGCAGCAGTGCGAATGCCTGGGCGCGTGCGCCGATGCGCCGGTGATGCTGGTGAACGACCGCAACATGTGCAGCTTCATGGAAGGCGAGCGGCTCGAGCAGCTGGTCGAGGGCCTGCGCAGCACCGGAGGGCAGGCATGAGCCAGGCTGCAGCACAGTTTCTTCAGCAGTTCCTCGCCACCGGCGAGCAGAGCTGCTTCCACGGCCGCCACATCGAGCCGCAGATCTACGCCGGCCTCGACGGACGCAACTGGGGCCTCAAGGACTACGAGGCGCGCGGCGGCTACCAGGCGCTGCGCAAGATCCTGGGCGCCGACGGCGGCGGGGGCATGACGCAGGACCAGGTCATCGCCGCGCTCAAGGAGTCCGCCCTGCGCGGGCGCGGCGGTGCGGGCTTTCCGACGGGTCTGAAGTGGAGCTTCATGCCGCGGCAGTTCCCCGGGCAGAAGTACCTGGTGTGCAACTCCGACGAGGGCGAGCCGGGCACCTTCAAGGACCGCGACATCCTGATGTACAACCCGCACATCGTCATCGAGGGCATGGCGATCGCGGCCTACGCCATGGGGATCTCGGTGGGCTACAACTACATCCACGGCGAGATCTTCCAGGTCTACGAGCGCTTCGAGGCGGCCCTGGAAGAGGCGCGCGCGGCGGGCTACCTGGGGGACGGTATCCTGGGCAGCGCCTTCAGCTTTCAGCTGCACGCGCACCACGGCTTCGGCGCCTACATCTGTGGGGAAGAGACGGCCCTGCTCGAGTCGCTGGAGGGCAAGAAGGGCCAGCCGCGCTTCAAGCCGCCCTTTCCCGCGAGCTATGGCCTGTACGGCAAGCCGACCACCATCAACAACACCGAGACCTTCGCGGCGGTGCCTTGGATCATCCGCCACGGCGGCCAGGCGTACCTGGAGTGCGGCAAGCCCAACAATGGCGGCACCAAGATCTTCTCGGTCTCGGGCGACGTGGAGCTGCCGGGCAACTACGAGGTGCCGATGGGCACGCCGTTTCCCAAGCTGCTCGAGCTCGCCGGCGGCGTGCGCAAGGGGCGCCAGCTCAAGGCGGTGATCCCGGGCGGCTCCTCGGCGCCGGTGCTGCCGGCCGCCATCATGATGGAGTGCACCATGGACTACGACTCCATCGCCAAGGCCGGCTCCATGCTCGGCTCGGGCGCGGTGATCGTCATGGACGACTCGCGCGACATGGTGGAGTCGCTGCTGCGGCTGTCGTATTTCTACATGCACGAGTCCTGTGGGCAGTGCACGCCCTGCCGCGAGGGCACGGGCTGGCTGTGGCGCGTGGTCGACCGCATCCTGCACGGACAGGGCCGTCCGGAGGACATCGAGCTGCTCGACTCCGTGGCCTTCAACATCATGGGCCGCACCATCTGCGCGCTGGGCGATGCGGCCGCCATGCCGGTGCGCGCCATGATCAAGCATTTCCGGCACGAGTTCGTGGCCAAGATCGAGGCCGCCAGCAAGCAGGCCGCAGTGGCCGCCTGATGGGGCAACAAGCATATGGTTGAAATTGAACTGGACGGCAAGAAGGTGGAGGTGCCCGAGGGCAGCATGGTGATGCATGCGGCCGAGAAGGCGGGCACCTACATTCCCCATTTCTGCTACCACAAGAAGCTCTCGATTGCGGCCAACTGCCGCATGTGCCTGGTGGACGTGGAGAAGGCGCCCAAGCCCCTGCCGGCCTGCGCCACCCCCGTCACCCAGGGCATGGTGGTGCACACCAAGAGCGAGCGCGCGATCAAGGCCCAGCAGTCGGTGATGGAGTTCCTGCTCATCAACCACCCGCTGGATTGCCCGATCTGCGACCAGGGCGGCGAGTGCCAGCTGCAGGACCTGGCGGTGGGCTACGGCATGGGCAGCTCGCGCTACGGCGAGGAAAAGCGCGTCGTGACCCACAAGGATGTCGGGCCGCTGGTCTCCATGGAGGAGATGGCGCGCTGCATCCACTGCACCCGCTGCGTGCGCTTCGGCGAGGAGATCGCTGGGGTCATGGAGCTCGGCATGGTCAACCGCGGCGAGCATGCCGAGATCACCACGGTGGTGGGCGACACCATCGACTCCGAGCTGTCGGGCAATGTCATCGACCTGTGCCCGGTGGGCGCGCTGACCAGCAAGCCTTTCCGCTACAGCGCCCGCACCTGGGAGCTGTCGCGCCGCAAATCGGTCAGCCCGCACGACTCCACGGGAGCCAACCTGATCGTGCAGGTCAAGAACCACCGCGTCATGCGCGTGCTGCCCCTGCAGAACGAGGAGGTCAACGAGTGCTGGCTGGCCGACCGTGATCGCTTCTCCTACGAGGCGCTGAACGGCGAGGCACGCCTCACGCGCCCGATGCTCAAGCAGGGCGGCCAGTGGGCCGAGGTGGACTGGCAGACGGCGCTCGAATATGTGGCCAACGGCCTGCAGAACATCCGTGCCGAGCACGGCGCGCAGGCCATCGGCGCCCTGGTGAGTCCGCACAGCACGCTCGAGGAGCTGCACCTCGCGGCGCGCCTGGTGCGCGGCCTGGGCAGCGACAACATCGACCACCGCCTGCGCCATGCGGAGTTTGCGCCGGCCGCCGGTGTGCGCTGGCTGGGCATGCCCATTGCGGCCCTGAGCACGCTGCAGTCGGTGCTGGTGGTGGGCTCCAACGTCCGCAAGGACCATCCGCTGTTCGCCCAGCGCATCCGCCAGGCGGCGCGGGTGGGCGGTTGCGTGATGGCCATCAACGCCGTGACGTACGACTGGGCGATGCCGGTGGAGCACACCCTGCTGGCGCCCGCCA
>NZ_ALEE01000231.1 GCF_000282995.1 Melaminivora alkalimesophila | reverse complement strand
GGCCGCTGCCGTGGCGGCCGAGAAGGGGCTGCAGGCGCCGGTCGCCGACGTGCAGCCGGACGAGGCGGCGCGCGCCGTGGCGGCCGCGTTGCAGCGCGGCGAGCGCAAGGCCATCCTGTTGGGCAACGCCGCCGCGCACCATGCGCACGCCTCGACGCTGCTGGCCCTGGCCCAGTGGATCGGTGAGCACACCGGCGCCTCGGTGGGTTATCTGACGGAGGCGGCGAACACCGTGGGCGCGCAGTTCGTGGGCGCCCAGCCGCAGGGCGACGGCCTGAACGCCCGCCAGATGCTGCAGGGCGGGGCGAAGGCCGTGTTGCTGCTGAACACCGAGCCCGAATACGACTCCGCCCTGGGCGCCGAAGCCGCCGCCGGGCTGGCGCAGGCCGAGATGGTCGTCACCTTGAGCCCCTTCAAGGCGAACCTGGAGTTCAGCGACGTGCTGCTGCCGATCGCGCCCTTCAGCGAGACCTCGGGCACCTTCGTGAACGCCGAGGGGCGCGTGCAGAGCTTCCATACCGCCGCCCGCCCCCTGGGCGAGGCGCGCCCGGGCTGGAAGGTGCTGCGCGTGCTGGGCAACCTGCTGGGCATCGAGGGGATGGACTTCGAGACCTCGCAGGACGTGCTGGCCGAGGCCACGGGCGCGCCCGCCGGCAGCCTGTCGCACCTGCCGGCCGAGCGGCTGGACAACCGCAGCACCGCCGTGCTGGGCGCATTGCCCTCGGGCGAGTGCCCCGAGCCGGTGGTCGCCAGCATCTACGAGCTCGACAGCCTGGTGCGCCGCGCGCCCTCGCTGCAGCTGACCGCCGATGCACGCGCCGCGCGTGCCGCCCGTGAAGGAGCCGCCCGATGATCGACGCGCTGTACAACGGCGGCCTGAATCTGGTGGCTGCGCCCTGGTGGAGCGGCATCGCCTGGCCGGTGCTGTGGAACCTGATCAAGATCGTCGCGGTGCTCGCCCCGCTGATGATCGCCGTCGCCTACATGACGCTGTGGGAACGCAAGCTGCTCGGCTTCATGCAGGTGCGCATGGGGCCGAACCGCGTGGGCCCGCTCGGGCTGCTGCAGCCCTTTGCCGACGCGCTCAAGCTGCTGACCAAGGAGCTGATCCAGCCGACGGCGGCGGCCAAGGGCCTGTTCTATCTCGGCCCGGTGATGGCCATCATGCCGGCGCTGGCCGCCTGGGTGGTGGTGCCCTTCGGACCCGACATGGCGCTGTCGAACATCAACGCCGGCCTGCTGCTGGTGATCGCCATCGCCTCGATCGAGGTCTATGGCGTGATCATCGCCGGCTGGTCGTCCAACTCCAAGTACGCCTTCCTGGGCGCGCTGCGCGCCTCGGCGCAGATGGTCAGCTACGAGATCGCGATGGGCTTTTGCTTCGTGATCGTGATCATGGTCTCGGGCAGCATGAACCTGTCGCAGATCGTCGCCGGCCAGGAGCGCGGGATGATGGCCGAGATGGGGCTGAACTTCCTGTCCTGGAACTGGCTGCCGCTGCTGCCGGTGTTCATCGTCTACCTGGTCTCGGGTGTGGCCGAGACCAACCGCCACCCCTTCGACGTGGTGGAAGGTGAGGCCGAGATCGTGGCCGGTCACATGGTCGAGTACTCGGGTATGGGCTTTGCCGTGTTCTTCCTGGCGGAATACGCCGCCATGTGGCTGGTGTCGATCCTGGCGGTGCTCATGTTCCTGGGCGGCTGGGCGGCGCCGCTGTCCTTCCTGGACTTCATTCCCGGCTGGATCTGGCTGGGTATCAAGACCTTCGTCGTGATATCCATGTTCATCTGGATCCGCGCCACCTTCCCGCGCTTTCGCTATGACCAGATCATGCGGCTGGGCTGGAAGATCTTCATCCCGGTCACCCTGGTGTGGCTGATCCTCGTGGGCGGGTGGCTGCTCTCGCCCTGGAACATCTGGAAGTAAGCGAGGACCTCCCATGGCTGCTGTAACGGCTCCCGCCTCCACTTTTTCGATCAAGGACTTCTTCAAGAGCTTCATGCTCTGGGAACTGGCCAAGGGCATGGCGCTCACCGGGCGCTACGCGCTCAGCCGCAAGGTGACGCTGCAGTACCCCGAGGAGAAGACCCCGCTGTCGCCGCGCTTTCGCGGCCTGCACGCGCTGCGCCGCTACGACAACGGCGAGGAACGCTGCATCGCCTGCAAGCTGTGCGAGGCCGTGTGCCCGGCACTGGCGATCACCATCGAGTCGGACGTGCGCGCCGACGGCTCGCGCCGCACCACGCGCTACGACATCGACCTCACCAAGTGCATCTTCTGCGGCTTCTGCGAGGAAAGCTGCCCGGTCGATTCCATCGTCGAGACGCAGATCTTCGAATACCACGGCGAGAAGCGCGGCGACCTGTACTACACCAAGGAAATGCTGCTGGCCGTGGGCGACCGCTACGAGCCGGAGATCGCCGCGGCCAAGGCGGCGGACGCCAAGTACCGCTGAGCCGCGGGCCCCTTGGCACTGCGCCCGAACCTTTGAAAAGACCCGATTCATGGACGTCACGACCGGCTTCTTCTACCTGTTCTCGGTGGTGCTGCTTTATGCGGCCTTCCGGGTGATCACGGCGCGCAACCCCGTGCACGCCGTGCTGCATCTGATCCTTGCGTTCTCGCAGGCCGCCGGCCTGTGGCTGCTGCTCAAGGCCGAGTTCCTGGCCATCGTGCTGGTGCTGGTGTACCTGGGCGCGGTGATGGTGCTGTTCCTGTTCGTCGTCATGATGCTGGACATCCGCATCGAGACGGTGCGCGGCAGCCTCTGGCGCCACATCCCGCTGGCGCTGCTCGTCGGCGGCGTGATCGCCGTGGAGATGGCAGCGGTCCTCATGACCGGCTTTCGCGGCGTGCAGGCACCGGCCGAGATGCCGGCCCTGCTGGATGCCGCCGGCCAGACCATCCCGTACTCCAACACCCTGGCGCTCGGTCGCCTGCTCTACACCGAGTACCTGCTGCCGGTGGAGATCGCCGCCACCATCCTGCTGGTGGCGATGATCGCTGCCATCGGGCTGACGCTGCGCGAGAGGAAGGACTCCAAGGCGCTCGACCCGGCCGCGCAGATCCGCGTGCGCGCCCAGGACCGCGTGGTGGTGGTCTCCATGCCGCCGACCCGCGCCCCCGAGCCACCTGCCGCCCCTGCGGCCGAGGAGAGCAAGCCATGACCCCGACGCTGGGCCACTTCCTGTCGCTGGGCGCGTTGCTGTTCGCCATTGCCGTGGTGGGCATCTTCCTGAACCGCAAGAACCTCATCGTGCTGCTGATGGCCATCGAGCTGATGCTGCTGGCCGTGAACATGAACTTCGTGGCGTTTTCGCACTACCTGGGCGACATGCACGGACAGGTGTTCGTGTTCTTCATCCTGACGGTGGCGGCGGCCGAGGCGGCCATCGGCCTGGCCATCCTGGTGCTGCTGTTCCGCAACCGCTCGAGCATCGACGCCGAGGACCTCGACGACCTGCGCGGTTGACGAGACATCCTCCCTTGCAAGGTTCTCCACAATGAGTCAAACGCTTTCTGTCTCGACGCTGCTGGCGGTGCCGCTGGCGCCGCTGGCGGGCTCGCTGCTCGCCGGCATCTTCGGCACGGCCTTCGGCGGCAACCGCTTCGGCCGCGGCGTGTCGCATTCGCTGACCATCCTGGGCGTGCTGGTGTCCTTCCTCCTGTCGGCGCTGGTGTTCCAGAGCGTCGTCTCGGACGGCGCGCGCTTCGACCAGACCATCTATACCTGGATGGTGGTGGGCGACCTGAAGATGGAGGTGGGCTTCCTGATCGACAGCCTCACGGCCATGATGATGTGCGTCGTGACCTTCGTGTCGCTGATGGTGCACATCTACACCATCGGCTACATGGCGGACGATCCGGGCTACAACCGCTTCTTCTCCTACATCTCGCTGTTCACCTTCTCCATGCTCATGCTGGTCATGAGCAACAACCTCTTGCAGCTGTTCTTCGGCTGGGAGGCGGTGGGCCTGGTGTCGTACCTGCTGATCGGCTTCTGGTTCAACAAGCCCTCGGCCATCTTCGCCAACATGAAGGCCTTCCTGGTCAACCGCGTGGGCGACTTCGGCTTCATCCTGGGGATCGGCCTGATCGGCGCCTACGCCGGCAGCTTCCACTACGCCGAGATCTTCGCCAAGGCGGGCGAGCTGGCTGCGATCGGCTTCCCCGGCACCGACTGGATGCTGATCACCGTGATCTGCATCTGCCTGTTCATCGGCGCCATGGGCAAGAGCGCCCAGTTCCCGCTGCACGTCTGGCTGCCCGACTCCATGGAGGGCCCGACGCCGATCTCCGCGCTGATCCACGCCGCCACCATGGTGACGGCCGGCATCTTCATGGTGGCGCGCATGTCGCCGCTGTTCGAGCTGTCGGACGCGGCGCTGAACTTCATCCTGGTGATCGGCGCCATCACGGCCCTGTTCATGGGCTTCCTGGGCATCATCCAGAACGACATCAAGCGCGTGGTGGCCTACTCGACGCTCTCGCAGCTGGGCTACATGACGGTGGCGCTGGGCGCATCGGCCTATTCCGTGGCGGTGTTCCACCTGATGACGCACGCCTTCTTCAAGGCGCTGCTGTTTCTCGCGGCCGGCTCGGTGATCATCGGCATGCACCACAACCAGGACATCCGCTGGATGGGCGGCGTGCGCAAGTACATGCCGATCACCTGGATCACCTCGCTGCTGGGATCGCTGGCGCTGATCGGCACGCCGTTCTTCTCGGGTTTCTATTCCAAGGAGAGCATCGTCGACGCCGTGCGCCACAGCACGCTGCCGGCAGCCGGCTTCGCCTACTTCGCCGTGATGGCGGGCGTGTTCGTCACGGCCTTCTATTCCTTCCGCATGTACTTCCTGGTCTTCCACGGCAAGGAACGCTACGACCAGGACCCGCACGCGCACGAGCACCACGGCCATGGCGCCGCGGCCAAGCCGCACGAGTCGCCCTGGGTGGTGACGCTGCCGCTGGTGCTGCTGGCGGTTCCGTCGGTGATCATCGGCTTCATCGCCATCGGCCCGATGCTGTTCGGCGACTTCTTCAACGGCGTGATCACCGTGGACGAGGCGCGCCACCCGGCCATGGCGCAGTTGCGCGAGGCCTTCCACGGCGCCATGGCGATGGGCACGCACGGCTTCGTCGCGCTGCCGACCTGGATGGCGCTCGCCGGAGTGGCACTGTCCTACTACATGTACCTGGTCAACCCGGCCCTGCCGGCCGCCATCCAGCGCAGCTTCCAGCCCATCTACCGCCTGCTCGACAACAAGTACTACATGGACTGGATCAACGAGAACATCGTGGCGCGCGGCGCGCGCGGCCTGGGGATCGCCTTCTGGAAGGGCGGCGACCAGGCGCTGATCGACGGCGCGGTGGTCAATGGCTCGTGGAAGCTGATGGCGCGCCTGGGCTCGGTGCTGCGCCGGGTGCAGTCGGGCTACCTCTACCACTACGCGCTGGTCATGCTGCTGGGCATCTTCGTGCTCATGACCTACTTCGTGTGGCTCAACAAGTAAGACGGGGAGAACAAGAAAAATGGGTTTGTTGAGTCTTGCCATCTGGGTGCCCATCGCCGTCGGTGCCCTGGTGCTGCTGCTCGGGCGCGAGAGCCAGGCGCCGGCCGTGCGCTGGATCGCGCTCATCGGCGCCCTCGCCGGGCTGGCCGTCACGCTGCCGCTGATCTCCGGCTTCGACAACACCAGCGCCGCGGCGCAGTTCGTCGAGAAGAGCCTGTGGATCGAGCGTTTCAACATCCACTACCACCTGGGGGTGGATGGCATCGCGCTGTGGTTCGTGCCGCTCACGGCCTTCATCACGGTGATCGTGGTGATCGCCTCGTGGCAGTCGATCACCGAGCGCGTGAACCAGTACATGGGCGCCTTCCTGATCCTGTCGGGGCTGATGATCGGCGTCTTCAGCGCCATGGACGGGATGCTGTTCTACGTGTTCTTCGAGGCCACGCTGATCCCGATGTACCTGATCATCGGCATCTGGGGTGGCCCGAACCGCATCTACGCCGCCTTCAAGTTCTTCCTGTACACGCTGCTGGGCTCGCTGCTCACGCTGGTGGCCTTCATCTACCTGTACAACCAGGCGGGCGGCAGCTTCGACATCGCCACCTGGCACCAGCTGCCGCTGGCGGCGAACGTGCAGACGCTGCTGTTCTTCGCGCTGTTCGCGGCCTTTGCCGTGAAGGTTCCGATGTGGCCGGTCCACACCTGGTTGCCGGACGTGCACGTGGAGGCGCCCACGGGCGGCTCGGCGGTGCTGGCGGCCATCATGCTCAAGCTCGGGGCTTACGGCTTCCTGCGTTTTTCGCTGCCGATCGCGCCCGATGCGGCGCACGAGTGGGCCTGGCTGATGATCACGCTGTCGCTGATCGCCGTGATCTACGTCGGCCTGGTGGCGATGGTGCAAAAGGACATGAAGAAGCTGGTGGCCTACTCGTCGGTCGCGCACATGGGCTTCGTGACGCTGGGCTTCTTCATCTTCAACGACATGGGCGTCTCCGGCGGCCTGGTGCAGATGATCGCCCACGGCTTCGTCTCGGGCGCGATGTTCCTGTGCATCGGCGTGCTCTACGACCGGGTGCACTCGCGCGAGATCGCCGACTACGGCGGCGTGGTCAACACCATGCCGAAGTTCGCGGCCTTCGCGCTGCTGTTTTCCATGGCCAACTGCGGCCTGCCCGCCACGGCCGGCTTCGTGGGCGAGTGGATGATCATCATCGCCTCGGTGAAGTACGACTTCTGGGTCGGGCTGGGTGCGGCGATGGCGCTGATCCTGGGCGCGAGCTACACGCTGTGGATGTACAAGCGCGTCTATCTGGGCCCGGTCACGAACGACAACGTGCGCCGCATGGCCGACATCAACGGGCGTGAATTCCTGGTCCTGGGGGTGCTGGCGCTGGCCGTGCTCTACATGGGCATCTACCCGAAGCCCTTCACCGACGCGATGGATCCGTCGGTGGCCCAGCTGCTCAAGCACGTGGCGCAGTCCAAGCTGCCCTGATCCCGACCAGACTGAACCGAGAGAAAAGAGATGATTGACAACATCAGCTGGCTGGCGATTTACCCCGAGGTCGTGCTGCTGGTCATGTCCTGCGTGGTCGCCCTGGTGGACCTGGGCGTCAAGAGCGAGCGCCGCACGGCCACCTACGTGCTGACCATGCTCACGCTGGCCGTGGTGGCGGCGCTGCAGGCCATGTACGCCAGCACCGGCAACACGGTCTACGGCTGGGGCAACATGGTGGTCAGCGACGCCATGGGCAACTGGCTCAAGTGCTTCTCCACGCTGGCCGTGATGGTCACGCTGGTCTATGGGCGCGGCTATGCCGCCGAGCGCGGCATGCTGCGCGGCGGCGACCTGTTCACTTTGAGCCTGCTGTCGCTGCTGGGCATGTTCATCATGACCTCGGCGAACAACTTCCTGGTGCTCTACCTGGGTCTGGAGCTGCTGACGCTGTCGAGCTACGCGCTGGTGGCCCTGCGCCGCGACGACACGCTCGCCACCGAGGCCGCCATGAAGTACTTCGTGCTGGGCGCCATGGCCAGCGGCTTCCTGCTGTACGGGCTGTCGATGATCTACGGCGCCACCGGCTCGCTGGACATCGGCGAGGTCTTCAAGGCGATCAACGCCGGCCAGATCCGCCACCAGGTGCTGGTCTTCGGGCTGGTGTTCGTGGTCGCAGGTCTCGCTTTCAAGCTGGGCGCCGTGCCGTTCCACATGTGGGTGCCGGACGTCTACCAGGGCGCGCCCTCGGTGATCACGCTGTTCATCGGCAGCGCGCCGGAGCTGGCGGCCTTTGCCATCATCATCCGCCTGCTGGTGGACGGCCTGCTGCCGCTGGCCATCGACTGGCAGCAGATGCTGGCGGTGCTGGCGATCGGCTCGCTGCTGGTCGGCAACCTGGCGGGTATCGTCCAGACCAACCTGAAGCGCATGCTGGCGTACTCGACCATCGGCCAGATGGGTTTCGTGATGCTGGGCCTGCTGTCGGGCGTGGTGCACGGCAACGCCGACGCCACGGCGCTGGAGAATGCCTACAGCTCGGCGATGTTCTACATCGTGACCTACGTGCTGACCTTCATGGCGACCATGGGGGTGGTGCTGCTGCTGGCACGCGAGGGCTTCGAGAGCGAGGAGATCGCCGATTTCGCCGGCCTGAACCAGCGCAGCCCGCTGTATGCCGGCGTGATGGCGATCTGCATGTTCTCGCTGGCCGGCATTCCGCCGCTGGTGGGCTTCTATGCCAAGCTGTCGGTGCTGCAGGCGCTCGTCGCCTCGGGCCAGGGCTTCCACATCGCGCTGGCGGTGTATGCGGTCGTGATGTCGCTGATCGGCGCCTTCTACTACCTGCGCGTGGTCAAGGTCATGTATTTCGATCCGCCGGTGGCGCCGGTGCGCATCACGGCGCCACTGCAGGTGCGCGCGGTGCTGACGCTCAACGGTGCGCTGGTGCTGGTGCTGGGCATCCTTCCCGGCGGGCTGATGGCGCTGTGCGCGGACGCCGTGGTGCGGGCGCTGGCGACCTGAGGGAAGCGCCCATTCCGGCGGTCTCGTCATGACGCAATCCGCAGCCATCTGGCTGGTGATCCTGGTGGCCTTCGTGGCTGCCAACCTGCCATTCCTGAACGAGCGCTGGTTGGTCCTCGGGCCGCAGCGCGGCGGCCCCAAGCCGCTGGCG
>NZ_ALEE01000230.1 GCF_000282995.1 Melaminivora alkalimesophila | reverse complement strand
AAAGCCGCTGGCGATGCGGCTGCTGGAGCTGGTGCTGCTGTACTTTTTGGTGGGCGCACTGGCGCTGCTGATCGAGAAGCGGGTCGGCCAGATCACGCCCCAGAAATGGGAGTTCTACGTGGTGACCGCTGCGCTGTTCGCCACCTTCGCGTTCCCCGGTTTCGTGTACCGCTACCTGGGGCGCCGCCGCAAGTGGGGTGGCCTGGGGGAGTGAGCCGGGATGAAGGTGCTTGACCTGCATTGCCCGCAGGACCACCGCTTCGAAGGCTGGTTCGCCTCGGAAGCGGAGTTCCAGCAGCAGCTCGAGGGCGGGTTGCTGCAGTGCCCGCTGTGTTTTAGCGCCGAGATCCGCAAGGGGCTGAGCGCACCACGGCTGAACCTGCGCTCCGCAAGGCGGGATGCCGGCGGCGCCAGGCACCCGGATGCGGCGGTCGCGACCGCTTCGGAAGCCCCGGCCGCGGCAGAGGCCCGCGACCAGGCGCTCTTGCCCGGTGCGCTGCAGGCGGCGTGGCTGCAGCTGGCGCGCCACATCGTCGCCCATACCGAGGATGTGGGCGACCGCTTCGCCCATGAGGCGCGGCGCATCCACCATGGGCAGGCGCAGGAGCGCGGGATCCGCGGGCGCGCCACGCCCGAGGAGGCGGCGGAGCTGCTCGAGGAGGGCATCGCCGTGGCGCCCCTGTGGCTGCCCGATGCGGCCAAGGAGACGCTGCAATAGGGCTGGTTCGGCGTCGATCCCTCAACCCGGCAGGAACTGCTCGGAAAAGGCCTCGGAGACGCTGCGCTCTGCGGCCAGCGAGAAACTGATGGTGATGCGCTCCTCGGGTGCCATGGGCGGCAGCACAGGCTGGAGGCGCCCTGCGTCGGGGTCGAAGTGCAGTTCGCGGCTGGCAAAGCCCGCCGACTCGCACTGCAGGTCGTACTGCCAGGGGCCGCCGTGCTCGAGCGGTGCCTCGGGCGTGCCGAATTCCGCATGGGCCCACGCCAGGATGCGCTCCAGCTCTGCCAGCAGCTCGGGCAGGCGCCGCGCCGGGACGCTGGCGAGCGCGTCCCAGGTGGCGATCCCGTCCTCGTCCTCGCTGTAGTCGAAATCCAGGAAATGCAATGCCATGGGAGCTTCCGTGTCGGACCACAATGAACCACCAGCGCAGCATAGCGCGCCCGCCACGCCCGTCCTGCTGAAAGCCGAGCAGATCGATGCCGGTCCGGGTTCGGCGCAGGTGCTGCGGGGCTGGACGGCGCAGTTTCCTGCCGGGCTGTCGCTGATCCTGGGCGAGGATGGGGCCGGCAAGACCACGGCGCTGCGCGTGCTGGCGGGCGAGCTGGCGCCGCGGGGCGGGCGGATCCGCTGGCGCGGCGGGCCACCGCCGGGGGCGGGGGAGGTCTTCTGGCGCGATCCCCAGGAGCCCTGGCCAGAGGCGCTCTCGCCCCGGGGATGGGCCGCCCAGCTACGAACGCAGTGGCTGCAGTGGAGCCAGCGCGCCTGGGAGCGGCACGTCGATGGCTTCGACCTGCAGATGCACCTGTCCAAGCCCATGTACCAGCTGTCCACCGGCGGCCGGCGCAAGGTGCTGCTGGCGGCAGCGCTGGCCAGCGGCGCGCCGCTGACGCTGATCGATGAGCCCGTGGCGGCGCTGGACCGGGCCTCCATCGATTACCTGTGCGAGGCGCTGGACGAGGCGGCGCAGGCTGCGGCCGAGGCGCGGCGCGCGCTCATCCTGGCGCATTACGACCGGCTGGACGAGGGCCTGCCGTGGCAGTGCGTGGCCGTGCTGCCGCTCGCGCAGTAGGCTGGCGCGCTCTCAGACCACGCCCTGCGCGAGCATGGCGTCCGCGACCTTTACGAAGCCCGCCACGTTCGCCCCGGTGATGTAGCTGACGCTGCCGTCGCTGCGGCGCCCGTGCCGCACGCAGGCGGCATGGATGCCGCGCATGATCCCCAGCAGGCGGGCGTCCACTTCCTCCTGGCTCCAGCTCAGGCGCATGGCGTTCTGGCTCATCTCCAGGCCGGAGGTGGCGACGCCCCCGGCGTTGCTCGCCTTGCCCGGCGCGTAGAGCACGCCGGCCGCCTCGAAGACCTTGGCGGCCTCGTTGGTCGAGGGCATGTTGGCGCCCTCGGCGACGCACTGCACGCCGTTGGCGATCAGGGTGCGCGCATCGTCCTCGTCCAGCTCGTTCTGCGTCGCGCAGGGCAGCGCCACGTCCACCGGGACCCGCCAGGGCCGCATGCCCGGCTCGAAGCGCACGCCGGCGCGGGCGGCATAGTCGCTCACGCGGCCGTATTCCTCGTTCTTGATCTGCATGAGCAGGGCCAGCTTCTCCGGGGTGAAGCCTTCCTCGTCGATCACGGTGCCGCCCGAGTCCGACACCGTGAGCACGCGCGCGCCATGCTGCATGGCTTTCTCGACCGCGTACTGCGCGACGTTGCCCGAGCCCGACACGGACACGCGCAGCCCTTCCATGGAACGGCCGCGGGTCTGGAGCATTTCCTCGGCGAAATACACGGTGCCGTAACCCGTGGCCTCGGGACGGATGAGCGAGCCGCCGTAGGCCAGGCCCTTGCCGGTGAACACGCCGGCGGCGGTGTTGGCGAGTTTCTTGTGCATCCCGGCCATGAAGCCGACCTCCCGGCCGCCGACGCCGATGTCGCCCGCGGGCACGTCCGTGTCGGCCCCGACATGGCGAAAGAGCTCGGTGACGAAGGCCTGGCAAAAGCGCATGACCTCGGCGGGGCTGCGGCCCTTCGGGTCGAAGTCCGAGCCTCCCTTGCCGCCGCCCATGGGCAGGGTGGTGAGGGCGTTCTTGAAGGTCTGCTCGAAGGCCAGGAACTTCAGGACCGAGAGGTTCACGGAAGGATGGAAACGCAGGCCGCCCTTGTAGGGGCCGATGGCCATGCTGTGCTGGATCCGGTAGCCGCGGTTGACGTGCACGCGGCCCTGGTCGTCGAACCAGCTCACCCGAAAGCTGAGCACGCGCTCGGGCTCGACCAGGCGCTCGAGCAGGCCCTGTTCGGCGTAGCGCGGGTTCTGGCGAATGAAGGGCCAGAGGCTTTCCACCACCTCGGTGACGGCCTGGAGGAACTCGGGCTGCCCGGGGTTGCGCGCAGCGACGTATTGGAGGAACTGTTCGGCGGAGGCGTATGGCATGGATGAACTTCCTGCACCAGAAAAATGCGGCGGTGCAGCACGGCATTATGCCGAAACTGCATCTACTCATGCATGAAAAATTGGGGCCTGCACGTGTGCCGCACACAACGGCCCAAGCGAGAAGCCCCTGCGCCGGTTCTGTCCAGCCGGCAGCCTTATCGGGGTTGGGGAGGACAGGCAGGCGGCTGAGGTTCAGCGGCCGCGCAGGAAGAATGCGTCCAGCTCGCGCAGCGTGAACTGCCGCCAGGTGGGGCGGCCATGGTTGCACTGGTCCGAGCGCGGGGTGGTCTCCATCTGCCGCAGCAGGGCATTCATCTCCTCCAGCGTCAGGCGCCGGTGGGCGCGCACCGCGCCGTGGCAGGCCATGGTCGCCAGGATCTGGTCGCGTGCGCGCTCCAGCAGCGTGCCCGCCTCGTGCGTGGTCAATTCGGCGAGCACGCTGCGCGCCAGCGCCACCGGGTCGCCCGCAGCGAGGGTCGCCGGCACGGCGCGCACCGCCAGGGTGCGTGCGGAGAAGGGCGCCACCTCGAGGCCGAGCTGCTGCAGCACGGCGTGGCGCGTCTCTGCGGTCGCCACTTCCAGTGGCGTGGCGGCAAAGGTGGCGGGGATCAGGAGCGGCTGGCTTGCGACCTGCGGCGCGCCGGCGGCCTGGGCCTTGAGGCGCTCGTACACGATGCGCTCGTGGGCGGCATGCATGTCCACCAGCACCAGCCCCTGGGCGTTTTCCGCCAGGATGTAGATGCCGTGCAGCTGGGCAAGGGCCCGGCCCAGCGGCCAGTCCTGCTCCGGGGCGGGATCGCAGGGGCGTCTGTCGGCCGGGGAAGGCAGGGCCTCGCTGGCCGGGGCGCCTGTGCCCCAGAGCGCCTCCAGGTCGCTCACGCGGTGGCCGTCTGGCGGCGGCTGAAAGCGCAGCGGCGCCTGCAGGGCAGGGCGGAAGGGGGCGGCGCCGCCGTGGTCGCGCGGGGCCGGGGGCGCCGGGGCAGCCGGCAGCGCGGCGCTGCGCGGGGCCGCCAGGGCGTCGCCGACCGCGTGCCGCACCGCCTGGTGGACCTCGCGTCCGTCGCGAAAGCGCACCTCGATCTTGGTGGGGTGGACGTTCACGTCCACCCGCTGTGGGTCGAGCTGCAGGTGCAGCACGTACAACGGCTGGCGCTGGCCGTGCAGCACATCCTCATAGGCGCTGCGCACGGCATGGGCCAGAACCCGGTCGCGCACGAAGCGGCCGTTGACGTAGCAATACTGGTGCTCGGTGCGGGTGCGTGCCTGGTCGGGCAGGCCGGCGTGTCCGCTCACGCGGATGCCAGCGTGCTCGCGCCGCACGGTCACTGCGCCGGTGACGAATTCCTCGCCCAGCACGTCCGCCAGCCGCTGCTCGGCAGCCGCCTCCCAGGCCGGGTCGCCCACGGCAGCGGCGGCGTCCGGTGCCAGGGTGGGGCGCCACTGCTCGACCAGCCGGCCATCGTGCCACACGGCAAAGCCCACGTCCGGGCGCGCGAGCGCATGGCGCCGCACCGCCTGCAGGCAGTGGGCCAGCTCGGTGGCGTCGCTCTTGAGGAACTTGCGCCGCGCGGGCGTGGAGAAGAACAGCTCGCGCACCTCGACCGTGGTGCCAGGGCCGCGGGCTGCCGGGCGCAGCTCGCCGCTGCGCGCATCGAGAGCGTACCCCGTCGCCTGGTGGGCCGGGCGTGACAGCAGGCTGAGCTGCGAGACGGCCGCGATGGCAGCGAGCGCCTCGCCGCGAAAGCCCATGGTCGCTACCGATTCGAGTTCCTGCAGGTCGGCAATCTTGCTGGTGGCGTGGCGGCGCAGGGCGAGTGGCAGCTGGGCCTGCTCGATGCCGGCGCCGTCATCTTCCACCGCCACCAGTCGCACCCCGCCCGAGAGCAGGCGCACGGTGACTTGGCGGGCGCCCGCGTCCAGTGCGTTGTCCACCAGCTCGCGCACCACCGAGGCGGGTCGCTCGACCACCTCGCCGGCTGCGATCTGGCTGATCAGTTCGTCGGGCAGCTCCCGGATCGGGCGGCTTGCGGCAAGGACAGTCACGGCCGCCATTCTA
Organism: Melaminivora alkalimesophila; assembly: GCF_000282995.1. Lineage (GTDB taxonomy): Bacteria > Pseudomonadota > Gammaproteobacteria > Burkholderiales > Burkholderiaceae_C > Melaminivora > Melaminivora alkalimesophila. Next base: position 2,326 of record NZ_ALEE01000230.1, on the reverse strand, counting down.
GGCAGCCCCCGGAGACCGCCGGGAAAGCGGGGGCGGCTAAAGTAGCGTGCCCCGCTGCTTTCGCGGGGGGAAGGGTGGCTGTGGAAATTCTGGGATTCCTGATCGATTTCATCTTGCATGTGGACCGACACCTGGCGGCCTTCGTCACCGACTACGGCCCGTGGGTCTATGCCCTGCTGTTCATCATCGTGTTCGTCGAGACGGGTGTCGTGGTCATGCCTTTCCTGCCGGGAGACTCGCTGCTGTTCGTGGTCGGGGCCCTCAGCGGGGCCGGGCTGATGCACTTCGGGTTGGCGTGCGCGCTGCTGCTGGCCGCGGCCATTTTGGGTGACCAGTGCAACTACCTGATCGGGCGGCGCATCGGGCCAAAGGTGTTTCAGTGGGAAAACTCACGCTGGTTCAACCGCCGGGCCTTCGACCAAGCGCATGCCTTCTACGAGCGTTATGGCGGCATCACCATCGTGCTGGCGCGCTTCATGCCCTTCATCCGCACCTTCGCGCCCTTCGTGGCAGGCGTGGCGCAGATGCGCCGCAGTGCCTTCACGGCCTACAACATCGGCGGCGCCTTGCTGTGGGTGTTGGGCATCTGTACCGCGGGTTATTTCTTTGGCAACCTGGCATGGGTGCAGCGGCACCTGGACAAGATCATTTGGGCGCTGATCCTGGTGCCGGGGTTGATTGCCATTGCCGGGGCATGGCGCGCTGGGCGCAAGGCCCAGGGCGCCCCAGTGACCTTCTGACCCCGGGCCTGGCTGCGCCCGCCTGGCGGTCAGCGGCGGCCCTGGCGGTTGTCGCGGTCCTTGCCGACCTCGTGGCCGATGAGCGCGCCGGCCGCGGCGCCGCCCACCGTGGCGGCCGTGCCGCCCACGGCGCTGCCGACCACGCCACCGGCCACGGCACCGATGCCGGTGCCCATCTGGGCGTTGGTGGGGTTGCTGGAGCAGCCGGCCAGGCCCAGCGCGGCGGCGCAGACGGCGGCGTAGAGGCAGTGGCGGTATGTCATGGTGAAGCTCCTCAAGGTGGACGGGCCCGGTGCCCGGCCCGCCGATGGGCGTATGGTTTCACTATGGTGAGCTTCCCGGGCGCCCGCTGTAGGCGTCCCAAGCAAGGTACTGTAGGACCCTCCGGGGCGGGCTAGCGTGCCGGCACCAGGCAGAGCGTCAGCAGCAGCGAGGCGTCCTGAAAGGCCCGCAGGCCGTAGCCACTGCCCGGACCGAGGTGCAGCAGGTCGCCGGCGCACAGCCGCTGGGTGCGGCCGTCGCAGTCGAATTCCACCTCGCCTTCCAGGCACAGCAGCGTGAATTCGCCCGGCGAGTCGTTCTGGCGCGCGCTCTGGCCGGCCGGCAGCACGATGCGCACGATCTCCAGCTGCTGTGCCTTGAGGATGGCGTGCGAAGGGGTTTGCGGCACCAGCGGGCCAAGCGGGCGGATGCTGACGATCTGGGCTGAGCGGGCGTGGGGCAGGGCCATGGCGTTCTCCTGGGGGCGAGGCCGCCGCGCCCGGGCCGCCCCCGTTTCTTCTACACGGTGCGGCTGCGCGCCAGCGGCGGGTTCTTGGCGAAGTATCGGGTGATGCCGCGCATCAGCGCGTCGGCCAACTGCTCCTGGTAGGCGGCCGAGCGCAGCTTCGCCTCTTCCTCGGGGTTGCTGATGAATGCCGTCTCCACCAGCACGCTGGGAATGTCGGGCGCCTTCAGGACCGCGAAGCCCGCCTGCTCGACGCGCGGCTTGTGCAGCCGGGCCATGCCACCGATCTCGCCGAGCAGCACGCTGCCGAGCTTGAGGCTGTCGTTGATCTGCGCGGTGGTGCTCATGTCCAGCAACACGCGCTGCACGTGGCGGTCCTGGCGTGCGCCCAGGTTCACGCCGCCGATCAGGTCGGCCTGGTTTTCCTTGTTGGCCAGCCAGCGCGCGGCCGAGCTGGAGGCCCCGCTTTCGCTGAGCGCAAAGACGCTGGCGCCGCGCGCGGCCGGGTTGGTGAAGGCATCGGCGTGGATGGAGATGAACAGGTCGGCCTGCACCCGGCGCGCCTTGTCGACGCGCGTGGCCAGCGGCACGAAATAGTCGCCGTCGCGCGTGAGAAAGGCGCGCATGGGGTTGCCGCCGATGCTGGTGGCGTTGATGCGGTCGCGCAGCCGGTGGGCCACCCGCAGCACGACGTCCTTCTCGCGCGTGCCGCCGGGCCCGATGGCGCCCGGGTCTTCCCCGCCGTGGCCGGGATCGAGGGCGATGATGATCAGGCGGTCGGTGGCGCGCGCCGGGCTGGCCGGGCGCGGCGGGGGCGCCGGGGGCAGGGTCGGCGGCGCCGGGGGGGCGGCAGGCAGGG
>NZ_ALEE01000229.1 GCF_000282995.1 Melaminivora alkalimesophila | reverse complement strand
ACTGGTACGGCCTATGGGGAGCAGGTCAAGATATGGCTATTGGAATTCTGCGGGATGGCACTACGAAAGAAGACCCAGACCTGCGGAGATGGGCTGTGTCCGTACTCGACAAAACGTCCCCCGTTCCGTTCTCGAAAGACCTTGGTCAACGGATTTCATCTGGAAGTATCGAGATCGAGAAGTATCTCGCTCCAACCATTCCGCAGCAGTTACTCGGTCAAGGAGTCGCGTGGAAGCCGCTTCCAAGAGAGCGCGTGACGTGGGGCGATCTGCTAGAGAACTACGTCGAAAACAAGGCCCGCTTCGAAATGAACCAAATCGATAGGGATACGCTCACTTCGTTGATCCGAGGATACGATGGAAGGATCCGCGTTATCGATGATCCCCGCTTTGGGGCCAACGGCTTTGTTCAAGAGCAAGGCTCTAACAAACCAATGGAGCCGACGCCGGAAAGCGCGCCTGCACCTTCCAGCGGCGGCAGCGGCGCGGCTCATCGGTAGCGTTAGGCTCCACAACATGCGCCTTTGGTCACTCCATCCAAGATATCTCGACCCGCAAGGGCTGGTCGCACTTTGGCGTGAGGCACTACTTGCAAAAGCGGTGCTCCGCGGCGAAACGCGGGGCTACACCCAGCATCCACAATTGCAGCGCTTCAAAGAACATCCATTCCCGCGCTCCGCCATAAACTCGTATCTGGCTTCAGTGCATGCCGAAGCCACAAGTCGCGGCTACTCATTCGATAAAACCAAGATTGGCTCAAGCCGTTCCCTTCAAATTATCCCAGTTAGCACTGGACAACTTGCCTTTGAGTGGCAGCATCTGCAAAACAAACTCTCAGTCCGTAGCCCGGTAGTTCTTGCCAAATGGCAAGGCCTGCTCACCCCAGAGTGCCATCCATTGTTTCAACAGCAACCTGGACCAGTGGCTATGTGGGAACGAGCAATAGGTGGTGCCTAACAGTTCGTTCAAGCCGACGCCGCTTCGTGGCCCGGCTCATGCGACAGTTAGGCATGCACAACCCTCCCCACCCCGGTGAGTTCATTGCCGACGTCTATCTTGAGCCCAATGGCATCAGCGGGCGTGTGCTTGCACAGAAGCTGGACGTGGCCGCATCCACCCTCAGTCGTATCCTGAAGGGCACCAGCCGCGTCACACCGGAAATGGCGCTGCGCCTTTCCAAGACGCTTGGGCGATCTGCCGAGAGTTGGCTGGCCAGGCAGGACGCACATGACCTCTGGTTGGCAAGACAGACCGTCGACCTGCAAGGCGGAGTAGTCAAGCTCAAGCTGGCCGCGGCCTGACGACGATCCCACTCAGGCCGACCCTGCTTGGAGGCGTTGCTCTGCGCTTTCCCCCTGCAACCCCCCTGGCGCCCCCACCCCCCAGTCTCCTAGAATCTCCGCAGCGCTCAGGCGCATGAAGGACAGCGCGCCATGACCTGGCGCGCCCGTCCTGATCCCCACTGACCGCACGACACAATCGTGCACCAGGAGACTGCGGATGACCACCCACACAGCCCCGCTGCGGCTGCACGTGCCCGAGCCCACGGGAAGGCCGGGCCGGAGCACCGACTTTTCCTACCTGAGCATCTCGCCCGCTGGCGCGGTGCGCAAGCCCCCCGTTGACACCCCAGCGGCCGACACGGCCGACCTGGCGACCAGCCTGGTGCGGGTGCTCGACGACGACGGCCGCGCCGTCGGGCCCTGGGCCCCCTCCCTCCACCCCGAGCGGCTGCGCCGCGGGCTGCGCGCCATGATGAAGACGCGCATCTTCGACGCCCGCATGCTGATCGCGCAGCGCCAAAAAAAACTGTCGTTCTACATGCAGTGCCTGGGTGAGGAAGCGATCGCGGTGGCTCATGCGCAGGCGCTGCAGGAGGGCGACATGTGCTTTCCCACCTACCGCCAGCAGGGCCTGCTGATCTCGCGCGACGACATCCCGCTGTCCGAGCTGATCTGCCAGCTGATGAGCAACGAGGCCGACCCGCTCAAGGGCCGCCAGCTGCCCGTCATGTACTCGTACAAGCGCGCCGGCTTCTTCTCCATCTCGGGCAACCTCGCCACCCAGGTCATCCAGGCCGTGGGCTGGGCCATGGCCTCGGCCATCAAGGGCGACACGCGCATCGCCTCCACCTGGATCGGCGACGGCTCCACGGCCGCTGCCGACTTCCACACCGCGCTCACCTTCGCCCACGTTTACCGCGCGCCGGTGATCATCAACGTGGTCAACAACCAGTGGGCGATCTCCACCTTCCAGTCGATTGCCGGCGGCGAGGGCACGACCTTCGCCCAGCGCGGCGTGGGTGTGGGCCTGGCTTCGTTGCGCGTGGACGGCAACGACTTCCTGGCGGTGTACGCGGCATCGCGCTGGGCGGCCGAGCGCGCGCGCGGCAACCATGGGCCCACCCTGATCGAATGGGAGACCTACCGCGCCGGCCCGCATTCCACCTCGGACGACCCCAGCAAGTACCGCCCGGCCGACGACTGGCAGCGTTTCCCGCTGGGCGACCCCATCGAGCGCCTCAAGCAGCACCTGATCGCCATCGGCGAATGGAGCGAAGAGCAGCACACCCAGGCCCATCAGGAACTGGAGGCCGAGGTGCTTGCCGCCCAGAAGGAGGCCGAGCGCCACGGAACCCTGCTCGACGGCCGCGTGCCCAGCGCCGCGACCATCTTCGAGGGGGTCTACAAGGACATGCCGGAGCACCTGCGCCGGCAGCGCCAGCAGATGGGGGTGTGACCGACATGGCAACGACAGAAGACACCGCAAAGGCCATCCAGCAGGCCGAGCCGGTCACGGCGCAGCAGCAGCGCGCCGACGAGGCGCAGGCGCAGCAGCAAGCCCCCGAGGCGCACAGCGTGCCGATGACCATGATCCAGGCACTGCGCTCGGGCCTGGACGTGATGATGGGGCGCGACGACAACGTGGTCGTCTATGGCCAGGACGTGGGCTACTTCGGCGGCGTGTTCCGCGTGACCGAGGGCCTGCAGGCCAAGTACGGCAAGACGCGCTGCTTCGACGCGCCGATCTCCGAGGGCGGCATCGTCGGCTCGGCCATCGGCATGGCGGCCTACGGGCTGCGCCCGGTGGTGGAGATCCAGTTCGCGGATTATTTCTACCCGGCGACCGACCAGATCGTCTCGGAGGCGGCGCGCCTGCGCCACCGCTCCAACGGCGACTTCACCGCCCCCATGACCATCCGCATGCCCTGCGGCGGCGGCATCTACGGCGGCCAGACGCACAGCCAGAGCCCGGAGGCCTTCTTCACGCACGTGTGCGGCCTGCGTACCGTGATGCCGAGCAATCCCTACGATGCCAAGGGCCTGCTGATCTCGTCCATCGAGTGCGACGACCCGGTCATCTTCCTGGAGCCCAAGCGCCTCTACAACGGCCCCTTCGACGGCCACCACGACCGGCCGGTGGTGCCCTGGTCGCGCCACGAACTGGGCATGGTGCCTGAGGACTATTACCGCGTCCCGCTCGACAGCGCCGTGGTCTTCCGCCCGGGCAAGCAGGTCACGGTCCTGGCGTACGGGACCATGGTCTGGGTGGCGGAGTGCGCCGCGCGCGAGAGCGGCATCGACGCCGAGGTCATCGACCTGCGTTCGATCTGGCCGCTGGACCTGGAAACCATCGTCAATTCGGTCAAGAAGACCGGCCGCTGCGTGGTGGTGCACGAGGCCACGCGCACCAGCGGCTTCGGCGCCGAGCTGGTCGCGCTGGTGCAGGAGCATTGCTTCTGGCACCTGGAAGCGCCCATCGAGCGCGTGACGGGTTGGGACACCCCCTACCCGCATGCGCAGGAATGGGCCTATTTCCCCGGTCCCGCCCGCGTGGGCGAGGCCCTGAAGCGCGCAGTGGAGGGCTGAAGCCATGGGTATTTATGTGATCCGCGTGCCCGACATTGGCGAGGGCATTGCCGAGGTGGAACTGGTGGCCTGGCACGTCCAGCCGGGCGAGGAAGTGCGCGAGGACCAGCCGATCGCCGACGTCATGACCGACAAGGCGACGGTGGAGATCCCCAGCCACGTGCACGGCAAGATTTTGGCGCTGGGCGCCGAGGTCGGGCAGCTGCTGTCGGTGGGCGCCGAGCTGGTGCGCATCGAGGTGGAGGGCGAGGGGAACCTGAAGGAGGGCGCTGACGCGGCGGCTCCGGTGGCAGCCCCGGCTCCGGCCGCTG
>NZ_ALEE01000228.1 GCF_000282995.1 Melaminivora alkalimesophila | reverse complement strand
CCGCCGCTCCGGAGCCCCAGGCGGCCCCGGCGCCCGCGCCCAAGGCCAGCACGCCAGCGCCGGCCCCGGCCGCTGCCCGTGCCGCGGCGCCGGTGCCGCGCGCGCGCAAGGCGGATGAGCCGCCGCTGGCCTCGCCCGCGGTGCGCCGCCAGGCGCTGGACATGGGCATCGACCTGCGGCTGGTGCACGGCAGTGGGCCCGCCGGGCGCATCCTGCACGAGGACCTGCAGGCCTGGGCGGAGGGCGGTGGCCAGCCCGTGGGCGCCGTGTCCTCCCAGTACGTCGAGCGCCACGGCGAGGAGGTCATCCCGGTCATCGGGCTGCGCCGCCGCATCGCCCAGAAGATGCAGGAGGCCAAGCGCCGCATCCCGCACTTCAGCTACGTCGAGGAAATGGACGTGACCGAGCTGGAGGCGCTGCGCCAGCAGCTCAACCAGCGCCACGGCGCGACGCGCGGCAAGCTCACGCTGCTGCCCTTCCTGGCGCGCGCCATGGTGCTGGCCCTGCGCGACTTTCCCCAGATCAACGCCCGCTACGACGACGAGGCCGGCACGGTCACGCGCTACGAGGCGGTGCACCTGGGCATCGCCACGCAGACCGACGGCGGCCTGATGGTGCCGGTGCTGCGCCATGCGGAAAGCCTGGACCTGTGGCAATGCGCCGCCGGCGTGGCGCGCGTGGCGGAGGGGGCGCGCAGCGGCCGTGCGGCGCGCGACGAGCTCTCGGGCTCGACCATCACCCTGACCAGCCTCGGGGCGCTGGGTGGCATCGTCAGCACCCCGGTCATCAACCACCCGGAAGTGGCGATCGTGGGCGTGAACCGCATGGTCGAGCGCCCGATGCTGCGGGGCGGCCAGGTGGTGGCGCGCCAGTTGATGAACCTGTCCTCGTCGTTCGACCACCGCGTGGTCGACGGCATGGACGCGGCGCGCTTCATCCAGGCCGTGCGTGCGCTGCTGGAAAACCCGGCGCTGCTGTTCGTGGAGTGAGGTGAGAAGAAACATGACGCAAAAGGACATCACGACCACGCTGCTGGTCATCGGCGGAGGCCCCGGCGGCTACGTGGCGGCCATCCGCGCGGGCCAGCTGGGCATTCCCACCGTGCTGGTCGAGGGCGCACAGCCCGGCGGCACCTGCCTGAACATCGGCTGCATCCCCTCCAAGGCGCTGATCCACGCCGCCCAGGAGTTCGAACGCGCACTCGAACAGGCCGGCGACTCGCCGCTGGGCATCCGCGTGCAGCAGCCGCAGATCGACATCGCCAAGACCGTGCGCTGGAAGGACGGCATCGTCTCGCGCCTGACGGGCGGCGTCGGCGGATTGCTGCGCAAGGCGGGCGTGCGCGTGCTCAAGGGCTGGGCCCACATCGAGGACGGCAAGACGGTGCGCGTGCAGGCCGACGGCGGCGGCGAGCCGCAGCGCGTGCGCTGCGAGCACCTGCTGCTAGCCACCGGGTCGGAGCCCGTGGCGCTGCCTTCCATGCCTTTCGGTGGCGCCATCTGGTCGTCCACCGACGCGCTCTCGCCCGAGGCGCTGCCGCGCAGCCTGGTGGTGGTCGGCGCGGGCTACATCGGGCTGGAGCTGGGCATCGCCTACCGCAAGCTGGGCGTGGAGGTCACGGTGGTCGAGGCCGCGCAGCGCGTCCTGCCCAGCTACGACGAGGAGCTGACCCAGCCGGTGCTGGAATCGCTCAAGAAAAGCGGCGTGGTACTGCACCTGGGCTGCAGCGTGCTCGGCTGGGACGCGGCCGAGGGCGTGCACGTGCGCAACGCCCAGGCCGACGAGTTCGCGCTGCCGGCCGAGCGCGTGCTGGTCGCCGTCGGTCGCCGGCCGCGCACTTCGGGCTTCGGGCTGGAGTCGCTGCAACTGGACATGGCCGGGCGCCACGTGGCGATCGACGCCCATTGCCGCACCTCCATGCGCAACGTCTGGGCGATCGGCGACCTGACGGGCGAGCCGATGCTCGCGCACCGCGCCATGGCGCAGGGTACGGTGGTGGCCGAGCAGATCGCCGGCCAGAACCGCCGCTTCGAGCCGAGCGTGATCCCGGCCGTGTGCTTCACCGACCCGGAGGTGGTGGTCGTCGGCAAGACCCCGGCCGAGGCGCGCGCCGCCGGGCTCGATTGCATCGACGCGGCCTTTCCGCTGGCGGCCAACGGCCGTGCCATGACGCTGCAGGCCACCGGCGGCTTCGTGCGCGTGGTCGCGCGGCGCGACAACCACCTGATCCTGGGTTGGCAGGCGGTGGGGCGCGGCGTGGCCGAGCTGTCGGCGGCCTTCGGCCAGTCCATCGAGATGGGCGCGCGGCTGGAGGACGTGGCCCACACCATCCACGCCCACCCGACGCTGGGCGAGGCGGCGCAGGAGGCGGCGCTGCGGGCGCTGGGGCAGGCGCTGCATATCTGACGAAATTCCAGCCGTCAGCCAGGGCGCGCCGGCGAAGGTCGACGCGCCTTTTTTTGTGCGCATCGGAAGGTTCTGGCCTTCCTGCCTCCGGGGCCGCCAGGCCGCCCGCCCTGTGGCGCAGGCGCCACGGCCTAAAATACCCCTTCCGCGCACGCCCCGCCGTGCGCTTTTTGTCCTGCTTTTCCGCCATGCCGACCTTCCAACAGATCATCCAGCAACTGCAGTCCTACTGGGCGAACCAGGGCTGCGCGCTCCTGCAGCCCTACGACATGGAAGTCGGCGCTGGCACCTCGCACACCGCCACTTTCCTGCGCGCCATCGGGCCCGAGCCGTGGCGCGCCGCCTATGTGCAGCCCAGCCGCCGCCCGAAGGATGGGCGCTACGGCGACAATCCCAACCGCCTGCAGCACTATTACCAGTACCAGGTGGTGTTGAAGCCCGCGCCGGCGAACATCCTGGAGCTGTACCTGGGCAGCCTCGAAGCCCTGGGTTTCGACCTGAAGCAAAACGACATCCGCTTCGTCGAGGACGACTGGGAAAACCCCACGCTCGGCGCCTGGGGCCTGGGTTGGGAGGTGTGGCTCAACGGCATGGAAGTGACGCAGTTCACCTACTTCCAGCAGGTCGGCGGCATCGACTGCCGGCCCGCCACGGGCGAGATCACCTACGGGCTGGAGCGCCTGGCCATGTACCTGCAGGGCGTGGACAACGTCTACAACCTGACGTGGACCGAAGGCCTGACCTACGGCGACGTGTACCACCAGAACGAGGTGGAGCAGTCCACCTACAACTTCGAGCACTCCGACGCCGAGTTCCTGTTCACCGCGTTCGGCGCGCACGAGCGCCAGGCCCAGCACCTGATGGCCGAGCAGCTGGCCCTGCCGGCCTACGAGCAGGTGCTCAAGGCGGCCCACACCTTCAACCTGCTGGACGCGCGCGGGGCGATTTCCGTGACCGAGCGCGCCGCCTACATCGGTCGCATCCGCAACCTGGCGCGCGCCGTGGCGAAGAGCTACCTCGACAGCCGCGCCCGCCTGGGCTTTCCCATGGCGCCGCGCGCCCACGCCGAGGAAGTCCTGGCCGAGCTGGCACGCGCTGCCGGGCAATCGCAGCCCCAGGCGCGCAAGGCAGCCTGAGCCCGCCGGTCTTTCTGCGGGGCCCGGCCCCGCTCCCACCGTTTTCGCCATTCCTCGCTTGCCCGCCGCCCACGCCCGGAGCACGCGCACCGCCCCAGAGACCTTCCCATGACCACCGCCAACCTGCTTGTCGAACTTTTCGTCGAAGAACTTCCGCCCAAGGCCCTGCAGAAGCTGGGGGAGGCCTTTGCCGGCGTGCTGTTCGAGCACTTGCGCCAGCAGGGCCTGGTGGTGCAGGGCGGGCAGTGCACCGCCTACGCCTCGCCGCGCCGGCTGGCCGCGCACATCACGGACGTGCTGGCGGTGGCGCCCGATCGCGCGGTCGAGCAAAAGCTCATGCCGGTGTCCGTGGGCTTCGCGCAGGATGGCGCGCCCACGCCGGCGCTGCTCAAGAAATTGGCCTCGCTGGGTGCGGAGCCTTCCGTGGCGGCGACCGGGCTGAAGCGGGTGCACGACGGCAAGGCAGAGGTGCTGTACTACCAGAGCACGGCGCGCGGCGCGTCGCTGGCCGAGGGGCTGCAGAAGGCGCTGGACGAGGCGATCCGCCACCTGCCCATCCCCAAGGTCATGCGCTACCAGTTGGCCGACGGCTGGAGCAGCGTCCACTTCGTGCGCCCGGCGCATGGGTTGGTGGCGCTGCACGGCAGCCAGGTGGTGGCGGGCGTGCAGGCGCTGGGGCTGGAGGCCGGGCGCGAGACACATGGCCACCGCTTCGAGGCGCAGGCCGAGCCGGTGGTCCTGAAGGATGCCGACAGCTACGCCGAGCAGCTGCGCGAGGAGGGCGCCGTGATCGCCAGCTTCGCCGAGCGCCGCGCCGAGATCGCGCGCCAGCTCGAAGCGGCCGCGGCCCGGGTGGGCGGCGGCGTGCGGCCGATCGAGGACGAGGCGTTGCTCGACGAGGTCACGGCGCTGGTCGAGCGCCCGAACGTGCTGGTCTGCAGCTTCGACGAGGAGTTCCTGGCCGTGCCGCAGGAGTGCCTGATCCTCACCATGAAGGCCAACCAGAAATACTTTCCGCTGCTGGACGCGGATGGCCGCCTGACGCACCGCTTCCTGGTGGTGAGCAACATCTCGCCCGAGGACCCGGGCGCCGTCATCCAGGGCAACGAGCGCGTGGTGCGCCCGCGCCTGGCGGATGCCAAGTTCTTCTACGACCAGGACCGCAAGAAAACCCTGGCCAGCCGCGTCGAGCAGCTCGCCAAGGTGGTCTACCACAACAAGCTGGGCACCCAGGGCGAGCGCGTGGAGCGCGTCCGGGCCATCGCCAGGGCGATCGGCGAACAACTCTTCGATGCACTGGCCGACCAGCACGCGCTGCATCTCGATTCGCACGAGGGCGAGGTGGCGCGGGAGTACCTGCTCACTTGCGTGGACAACGCGGCGCTGCTGGCCAAGACCGACCTGGTCACCGACATGGTGGGCGAATTTCCCGAGCTGCAGGGCGTGATGGGCGGCTACTACGCCGTCAACGACGGCCTGCCCGACGAGGTGGCGCGCGCCATCGAGGACCACTACAAGCCGCGCTTCGCCGGCGACGGGCTGCCGCGCGAGAACGTCGGGCTGGTCGTGGCGCTGGCCGACAAGCTGGAGACGCTGGTCGGCATGTTCGGCATTGGCAACCTGCCCACCGGCGACCGCGATCCCTTCGCGTTGCGCCGCCATGCGCTGGGCGTGATCCGCATGCTGGTCGAGCGCGATCTGCCGCTGGACCTGCCGCGGTTGCTGCAAGCCAGCCAGCCGGCCTTCGGCGCGCTGATCGACCCGGCCTCGGCGGCGCAGCTGGAGGACTTCATCTACGAGCGCCTGGCCGGCTCGCTGCGCGAGCAGGGCTACAGCGCCCAGGAAGTGGACGCGGTCATCGCCCTGCGCCCGGCGCGCCTGGCGCTGGTGCCGCGCCAGCTCGACGCCGTGCGTGCTTTTGCCGCGCTCGAGGAGGCGCCGGCGCTGGCGGCGGCCAACAAGCGCGTGGGCAATATCCTGAAGAAGGCCGAGGCCGAAGGCCCGGTGGACGCGCACGTCAGCGAGGGCCTGCTGCAGGAGCAGGCCGAGCGCGACCTGTATGCGGCCCTGCAGCGCATCGTGCCCGAGGCCGATGCCCAGTTCGAGCGCGGCGACTACCGCCAGAGCCTGCAGACCCTGGCGGCCCTGCGCGCGCCGGTGGACGCCTTCTTCGACGACGTCATGGTCAATACCGACGATCTGGCCGTGCGCCTCAATCGCCAGGGGCTGCTCAAGCGGCTGCACCAGGCGATGAACCGGGTGGCCGACCTGTCGCGGCTGGCGGTCTGATGCGGGCGCTTCGCACGCCCTGTGGAGCGGCGCGGCGCCGGTGAGCCCCCCGCTGCCACGCCCTTCCGCCAGCGGCGCCCCTGCCGCGGAGCGGGGCAGCCTGGGCGCCTGGCTGGCGTTCGGGCCGCCTGCCGCGGTGGTCGGCCTGCGCTGGGTGCTGCAGTGGCTGTCCGAGCGCTCGCCGCCCAGGCCCGCCTGGCGCATCGAGCCCTTCGTGGGCGCGCAGGATCCCTGGGCCTGGGTGGGCACGCTGGGCTGGGCCTGCGCGGCGTTGCTGGCGCTCGCGCTGGGCCTGCGCGTGCTGCGCCGCCGCTGGGGCGCGCGCATGGCGTGGCGCGCCGCGGCGGTGCTGTGGCTGG